>DAITPV010000099.1:0-7225 GCA_036833435.1 Actinomycetota bacterium
CGGGGGTTCTGGTGGGTGAAGTGGGTCGAGCGGGTTGAGCTGTCGGCCACGCCGTGGTGGTGGCAGTGGCCGTTCCCGGTGACGTGACGGCCACCTGAGCGGGCGTCGGCCCGCGATACACTCGGCCGGCGTGTCCCGAGATCCTTCCGTCACCCGCCCTCGACTCGTTACGCCCTCGTTCCTGCTGGTCGGAGCGGCCACGCTGGCCTACTTCCTGGGCGAGAGCGCGGTGTTCCCCGTTCTCCCGGTGTACGTGCGGGGGCCCCTCGGTGGCAGCGACATCGCCGTCGGGCTGAGCGTGGGGGCGTTCAGCCTCACCGCGCTCTTGATCAGGCCCTGGGCCGGACGGATGGCCGATCGCCGCGGGCGGCGGCTCCCCATGGTGCTGGGGGCGGCGATCTTCGCCGTGTCGGTGGCCGGCTACACCCTGGCCGACACCGTGCCGGCGTTGATCGCCATGAGGCTGCTGACGGGGGTGGGGGAGGCGTTCGTATTCACCGGCGCCGCCAGTGCGGTCGCGGACATGGCCCCGGACGAGCGCCGGGGGGAGGCCATCAGCTTCTTCTCCCTGGCCTTGTGGACCGGGATCGCCATCGGGCCATTGATCGGCGAGGTGGCCATCCAGGCCGGAGGGTTCTCGCTCGTGTGGCTCATCGCCGCGGGATTCGGCGTCCTTGCCGGCGGCCTGGCTCTCGCCGTGCGGCTCCCGCCCGTCACCGTCACGGACGAGGTGTCTTCCCTTGTCAACCGGAGAGCGCTCCTCCCGGGCACCACCCTTCTCTTGAGCATATGGGGGGCCACCGGGTTCTTCGCGTTCGTGCCGTTGTTCGCCCGGGACCTGGGGCTCAGTGGGTCGAAGTACGTGTTCATGCTCTTCTCGGGGTTCATCGTGCTGATCCGGCTGTTCGGGGCGCGGATCCCCGACGTGTTCGGCTCGGTCCGGGTAGCTCGGTTCTCCCTGGTGGTGTCGGCGGTGGGGCTGGTGGTCATGGGGTTGTGGGGCACGGTCACCGGCCTATTCGTGGGGACCGCGGTGTTCGCGATGGGCCAGGCCCTGGCGTTCCCCGCGCTGATGGCCCTGGCGCTGGAGGGTTCCCCATCCCGCGAACGCGGGGCGGTGGTGGCCACGTTCACCGCGTTCGTGGATATCGGGTTCGGTCTGGGACCTGCCACCCTGGGGTTCGTGGCCCACGCCAGAGGCTACGGGGCCACGTTCCTCGTCGGCTCCGCCGCAGCTCTGGGGGGGCTGGGGCTGCTGCTGGCCCGGTACGGCCGGAGACCCTGATCTCGATGCCAACCGGCCGGTACACCGTGATGAACGGACAGGGGACTCCCGTGGGAACCGAGGAGTTCCGCTGCGCCCCGGGCCCCGCCGGGTGGCGGTACTTCTCCACGATCGAGACCAGCGTGCCCCACCCTCACCGGGAGACGGTGGACCTGGTGGTGGACTCCGACTGGCGGTTCGTCCGCATCCGCGTCGACACCGGCGACCACGAGCTCGTCCTGGGCGCCGGGGCCCAGCGGTGGATCGGGACCCGTGACGGCGAGCCGCTGGAGCTCGACCCGGCCGACGACGTCGACTACTTGTCGCCGGCGTTCAATGCCGCGACCGCGAACCGGGTTCGGGAGAGCACCCAGATCGAGGTGATCTACGTCGAGCCGTACACCCTCGAGCCGGTGCGGATGGGCCAGTCCTACGAGCTCGAGGGCACGGAGGAGGTCGCCACCCCGGTAGGCCGCTTCGAGGCGGCCCAGTGGACCTACTCCGCCCTGCCGTCGGGCTGGACCCGCTCGCTGTGGGTGGCCGGAGACGTGGTGGTGGCCTACGAGGATGTCTTCGAGCTGACGGTGTTCGACCCGGGGCCCCGCGGCCCGTTCCCCAAGTCCTGAGGCGCTCGCCGGAAGAGACGCGAGCCGTGGACCACGGCGAGCGAGGCGCCGGCAGTGACGGCCAGGTTCCCCAGAACCGCACCAACCGCCCCCGTGACCACGGCCAGCGCCAGGGACCACCCGCGGAGATCGGCCACCAGCCAGGCGTGGCGGAGGCCCGCATACGCCAGGAAGCCGGCGAGCACCCACACGGGCAGCAGCCCCAGGATCACCGGCACCTGTGAAGCGAAGAACAGGCCGAGGAGCAGGAACGCTCCTCCCAACAGCAGGTTCATCCCCGCGGTGCGGGCTCCAAGCCGCACGTGAGCGGTCAGCCCGCCGGCGCCGTGGCACATGGGCATCCCGCCGATGACCGCGGACACAGCGTTGCCCAGTCCGCACGACAGACACACCGTCGTCGGCGTGACTCGGCGAGCGCGGTCGCCGAACACGCCTCGGGCCAGGTCCGAGACCGCGACCACGGCGTTGCCGAAGGTCAGGGGAAGCTGCGGCACCACCAGGAGGAAGAACGCGGAGCCGAACGCCGCCGCGGAGGGGAACGACAGCTCGGGCAATCGGAGCTCAGGACCGGCGAACACCGGGCGGGCGACGATCCAGGCCGCCAGGACTCCACCCCCCGTCAGGGCCAGCGCCAGTCCGTACCACTTCCGGCGGGCAGCCCACACCACCCCCGCGAATGCGCCGGCCGCCAGTACCAACGGCCACGGGGATTCCGGGACCCCCTGGAACACCTCCGGCGGTTCCAGCACCAGGCGAACCGCGGCGATCACCAGGAGGATTCCCACCCCGAGCTGAAGCGCGCGGACCACGGGCTTGGTGAACAGCCGGGCCAGCAGGTCGGCGACCCGGCCGATCGACAGCAGCAAGAGGAACCCGGCGATCTCCAGGCCCGCCGCGTGGATCACCTCCGGGGACAGCTGCTCAGCCACGGCAACGGCAGTAAGGGCCTTCAGCGGCTGGACGGGGAACGGGATCCGGAAGACCAGCCCGGCTACCAGGACCAGGAGCCCCGCCGCGATGAGCACGGCGCCGGGATCGAGTCCGTTGACCAGGATCAGCGACGCAGCCAGGGGAACCAGGACCCCCAGATCGGCCACCGCGCCGGTCGCTTCCCCGAGGCCGACGCGGAAGTCGGACGATCGTAGAGCCGGGGACTCAGCCACCGATCTGGGACATGCTCCGGCCGGGCCGGACGAAGTCCGTGCGGCCGATGTGATGCCCCGCCCACTTCGCTCCGACCGCGCCTCGGATCGTCGCTTCGAGCTCGTCGTCGGAGGCGCCTGCCCGGAGCGGGCCGCGGAGGTCGGATTCGTCCACCGCGAACAGACACGACCGGAACTGGCCGTCGGCGGTGATCCGGATCCGGTTGCACGTCTCGCAGAACGGCTCGCTGACCGAGGAGACGAACCCCACCCCACCGGGGGCCCCATCAGCGAACCGGAACGACGTGGCCGGCTGGACGTGGCCGTTGGCCGGCACCAGGGGGAACGCTCTCTCGATCCGCTCCCGGAGCGATCGGGACGGGACCACCTTCGATGCCTCCCAGCGCTCCTCCGCATCGAGGGGCATGTACTCGATGAACCTGACCTCGACCACCGCATCCCGCGCCAGGCGGGCGAACGCCACGGCTTCATCGTCGTTCACCCCGCCGATCACCACACAGTTCACCTTCACCGGGTCCAGCCCCGCCGCTCGGGCGGACCGGATCCCGGCCACCACCCGGTCGAGGGCATCGCGACGGGTCATCTCAGCGAACCGGTGGCGGAGCAGCGAGTCGCAGGAGACGGTCACCCGGTCCAGCCCGGCGTCTTTCAACGCGGAGGCCAGCCGGTCCAGCAGATAGCCGTTCGTGGTGAGCGAGATGTCCAGCGAGGCGTCGATGGCCCGGATCCGCCGGACGATCTCCGGCAGCTCGGGCCGAACAGTGGGCTCGCCACCGGTGAGCTTCACTTCCCGGATGCCCAGTCCCACCAGGATCCTCACCAGCCGCTCGATCTCTTCGACGGTGAGCACGTCCTCGCGCGGCAGCCAGGGGAGCCCTTCCGCCGGCATGCAGTACGTGCACCGGAAGTTGCACTTGTCGGTGAGCGAGACGCGGAGGTCGGTGGCGACCCGGCCGAACCCGTCGATGAGCGGAGCGCTCATGCCGGCCGGGCCTCCTTCTTCGGCTCGAGTCGGACGATGGCGTTGTAGTCGGGGATCAGAGCGTCCGGATCCCGGATCCCGGTGGGCAGCAGGACGTTGCCTTCGGGGAAGAACACCTGGACGTTCCCGGGCTTCATCCCGGTGACCTTAACCGTGGCGGTCATCTCGCCGTGGTCGGAGCGGAGGACCACTCGGTCCCCATCGCCGACCCCCAGACGGACGGCGTCCTCCTGGGCGACGAACACGTCCTCCCGGAGCGCCCCCGTCAGGGGGTCCTTCTTCTTGTGCACCATGGTGTTGAACTGCTTCCCCCGCCGGGTGGACAGGAGGAAGGATCCCTCCGGAACGTCCACTTCCCGGGGGCGGACCGGCTGGAATCGGGCCTTGCCGTCCGGGGTGGGGAACGTCCATCCGTCGCACAGGCGCTCGCCTCCCCACTGCACCTGATCCCCTTCGCGCTCGAGGTGCTGGATGCCGTCGTAGAACGGGACCACGTCGGCGATCTCTCGCCGGATCGCGTCGCCGCCGGGGAACTCCACCAGGTGAGCCCGTTCCGGGTCCACCCGTCGGGCCAGGTCGAGGAAGATCTCCCACTCGGTGCGGACCTCGCCGGGCCGCGGGCCGCGGATCTCCGGCCCGAACACGATCCGTCGCTCGGTGGTGGTCTCGGTGCCGCCGTCGCGCTGCTCGTACCGGGTGGCCGCCGGGAGCAGCACCACGGTGTCGGCGGGATCGACCAGCATCTGGCTGGACACCACGATGTCCTGATGCACCCGAAGCGGCACCCGCTCCAGGGCCTCTCGGACGAACGGGGGATCCGGCATGACCTCCAAGAAGTTCCCGCCGCTGGAGTACAGGACGTCGATCTCCCCGCGATGCGAAGCCTCCACCATCTCCTGGGCGGTGAGCCCCGGCTCCGCGCCGACCTCGAATCCGTACCGCTCGGACAGCTCCGCGGCGGCTTCGGGGGTGACCGGCTTCCCGCCGGGAAGCACGGTGGCGTAGGCGCCCATCTCGGCGCCGCCCTGGACCCCGGAGTGGCCTCGGATCGGCATGAGCCCGGCTCCCGGACGTCCCACGTTCCCCCGGGCCAGGGCCAGGTTGATGATGGCTCGCACGTTGTCCGATCCGAATCGGTGCTGGGTCATCCCCATCGACCACACCAGCACCGCGGACTTCGCGGCGGCATACATCTCGGCGAAGCCGGCCATCTCCTCCCGTGACGCGCCGGACAGGCGCTCGAGGTCCTCGAACGACTGGCCCTCCAGCTCGGACCGGAGGTCGTCCCAGCCGGAGGTGTGGTCCCCGATGAAGCCACCGTCCACGTTCCCGTCGGCGAGGAGCACCTTGAGCACTCCGTTCAGGAATGCCACGTCTCCGCCGGTATGGACCTGGAAGAACCGGTCGGTCATCTTGGTGCCGAACATCGCGCTCTCGACGTTGGAGGGGACCCAGTAGCGCTCCAGCCCCGGCTCCCGGTACGGGTTGACCACGGCGACTTTCGTCCCGTGTCCCTTGCGGGCCAGGTACAGGTATTTCATGAACACCGGCTGGGCGTTGGCCACGTCGGAGCCGAACAGCACCACCAGGTCGGTGTTCAGGACGTCCGTGTAGGAGATGGTCGTGGCCCCCACGCCCACCGCGGCCTTGAGCGTGGCGGTGGACGGCGCGTGGCACACCCGGGCGGCGTTGTCCACGTTGTTGGTCCCCAGGTACCGCGCCACCTTCTGGGCCACGTAGTAGACCTCGTTGGTGATCCCTCGCGACGTGAGGTAGAAGCCGATCCGCTCGGGCCCGGCGCTCCGAACGCGATCGGCGATCACGTCCATGGCCTGATCCCAGCTCACTCGGCGGAACCCCGGCTCGCCTCGGCGGCGGATCATCGGGTAGGCCAGCCGCCCCAGCTCCCGCAGCTCGGCGCCGCTCTTCGCCTTCGCCGCACCGACGTCGGCCAGGGCGTCGGGGTCCATCGCACCCATGGTGTTGAGGCGGAGGAGGTTCAGCCGGGTGGTGCACAGATGCACGCCCTTGATCGTCCAGTCCCGGAACCCGGCCACCCCCAGCGCGCAGCCGTCACACACCCCGTGCCGAAGGATCCGCCACGCGTACGGGAGGGAGTCCCGGTTCTGCCACGCGGTCTTGATGATCTCCCCGTAGTGGTTCGGCTTGACCTTGCCCACGCCGTACGGGACCGGGCTTACCCACAGGTCGGGACGGAGGCTCTTGGGAGCGCGGGCCCGGGGGCTCACGAGGCCCTCCGGCGAACGGCCCGCCGGACCACCGGGCGCTTCCCTTGGCGAGCCACCTCTTTGAACCCCGCCGACTCGAACAGCGACAGCGATCCGGTGTACGCCTCCGCGGCGGGGTAGTCCCTGACTGTCTGGTCGACCGGGTACCCTTCCACGATCTTCGCCCCTCGCCCGGCGGCGTGGTCGACGGCGGCGTCGAGGAGCGCTCGGGCCACGCCCTCCCCGCGATGCTTGCGGTCGATGTAGAAGCACACGATCGACCACACCGGCTTGTCGTCGACACGCTTGAGGGTGGGGGACCGCTCCAGCCGGCCGAACTCTTCCCGGGGAGCGACGGACACCCATCCCACCGGATCCCCGTCCCGGTACGCCAGGAGGCCAGGCGTCCTCCGGCCTCGGACCAGTTCGCGAAGCCCTGATCGCTTGCCGGCAGGGGGCGCCTTGTCGAAGTCCTTCGACGGCATCCGCCACCACATGCACCAGCACGTCCGGGTCATGCCATTCGGCGCGAAGAACCGCTCCAGGTCCTTCCACCGCGAGGGGGTGACCGGCCGGACGTCGACGCCGGCCATCACGCTCCGAGGTCCACCCGCTCGGGGTGGGCGTACACGTTGAACCCGCCGTCCCGAACGAACCCGATCAGCGTGACGCCCAGTCGCTCGGCCGCGGACACCGCCAGGCTGGACGGGGCGGAGACCGCGCAGACCACCGGGACACCCGCCACGGCGGCCTTCTGGACGATCTCGAACGACAGCCGGCCGGAGACCTGGAGGACCCGATCGTGGAGCGGGAGCCGTCCGGCCAGCAGGGCCTCGCCGGCTACCTTGTCCACCGCGTTGTGGCGGCCGACGTCCTCCCGGACCGACAGCAGGGCCCCGTGCTCGTCGAACAGGCCAGTGGCGTGAAGCCCTCCGGTCCGCTCGAAGACCTTCTGCGATGCC
>DAITPV010000100.1:0-7201 GCA_036833435.1 Actinomycetota bacterium
ATTTCGTTGCTGTCGGAGCCCACCGCGGACGGCGTGGCTCTTCGCGTCGACGCCTCCCTCCGGCCCGAAGGGCGCTCGGGCGCGCTGTCCAGGTCCCTGGAGGCCACCGTGGACTACTACCGGCGGCACGCGGCCACGTGGGAACGCCAGGCGTGGATCAAGGCTCGCCCGGCGGCCGGCGACCTGGAGCTCGGCGCGGAGGTCATCGAGTCCCTGGAGCCGGTGATCTATCCCGATCACCTCGAGGCCTCGGCTATCGAGGACGTCCGCGACATGAAGGTGCGGATCGAGGAGTACGTGCGAGCCAGCGGGAAGGACGCTGTGGAGGTCAAGCGGGGCAGGGGAGGGATCCGCGACGTGGAGTTCGCCGTCCAGCTCCTCCAGCTGGTGCACGGGCGGCGCGACCCTTCGCTCAGGGAGCCCAACACCCTGCGCGCGTTGGCGGTGCTGGCGGACCAGGGCTACGTTGCCGTCCCCGACGCCGAGGCCCTGTCGGATTCCTATCGGTTCCTCAGGGCCCTCGAGCACCGGCTCCAGCTGGCTCGCGAGGTCCAGACGCACGAGCTCCCCTCGGACGACGCCTCACTCGGGCCGCTGGCGCGGTCGATGGGACTGGAGGGATCCGAGGCCCTCCGAGCGGCCTACACGCACCACACCGAGGCCGTTCGCGGCCTCCACGAGCAGCTGTTCTACCGGCCGTTGCTCGAGGCGTTCGCCGGGGAACGGACTCCCCGACCCGGGCGGGAGCGGGCGGCCACGGAGGAGCTCCTCGCTGCGCTGGGGTTCGCCGACCCGAAGATCGCGTACCGTCGGTTCGAGGCACTCGTGGACCCCAGCACTCGGCTCGGACGGGTCCTGGCCCACGTGTTCCCCGTGGTGGCCCCTGCCCTGGCCCTGGCCGCCGACCCCGATGCCGCCCTGGTGCGGTTTCAGCGCGTGGCCGAGGGGCTGGCGTCGGACGAGGGGATCGCCGACCTCCTGGCCGGAGACCCACTCGCCGCTCGGCGTCTGGCCGGCGTGGTCGGGGTGTCGTCGTGGGTTGCGGATGCTCTCGCCGCCCGGCCGGGCGCGGTCCGGCCGGCCATCGGTGTTCGGGAGCCGGAAACCGTGGAGGACCAGCTCCTGGCCGTGGGCGCCGCGTATGCCGCCGGCGACCTGGCGGTGCCGGCGTCGGGACGCGCCCTTGCCGACGTGGCCGAGCGGGTGATCGCCGAGGCCGTCGAGGAGGCCGCCCCTTCGGTGGGATTCGCGGTCATCGGCCTGGGGAAGCTGGGCGGCCGCGAGCTGAACTTCGCCTCGGACCTCGACGTGATGTTCGTCTACGAGGGCGAGGGGCCGGCGGGGTTCGAGGAAGCCGAGCGAGCCGCGGAGGCCGTGCTCGCGGGGATCCGGGCCCGCGGGTTCGAGGCGGACCCGGACCTCCGTCCCGAGGGTCGGAATGGGCCGCTAGCTCGGTCGATGGCCGCGTACCTCGAGTACTGGGAGCGGCACGGGCAGACCTGGGAGTTCCAGGCCCTCCTCAAGGTC
Organism: Actinomycetota bacterium; assembly: GCA_036833435.1. Classification (GTDB taxonomy): domain Bacteria; phylum Actinomycetota; class UBA4738; order UBA4738; family CALAEC01; genus DAITPV01. The sequence continues at coordinate 1,528 of DAITPV010000100.1, forward strand.
CGGCCGGTGGGAGGGGAGGAAGCGCTCGGACGCAGGTTCGCCAGCGCCGCGGAGGACTTCGCCTATCCGGCCGCGCTGCCGGTGGAGAAGGTGGCGGAGATCCGGCGGATGCGAGTGCGGATGGAGGAGGAGCGGGTTCGGCCGCCGGATGCTCGCCGGTTCCATTTCAAGCTGGGGTACGGGGGACTCGCCGACGTGCAGTTCGCCGTGGAGCTCTCCCTCCTCCGTCATGGAGGTGAGCACCCCGACGTCCGGCGACGCCACACCCTCGACGCGCTGGAGGCCCTGGCGCGGGAGCGGCTGATCGAGGACAGCGTGAGCTTGGCCCTCGGTGAGGCTTACGTGTTCCTCAACGAAATCAAGAACATCCTGGAGATCGACCGGCGGGTCCACGCCGAAGCGTTGCCGCCCTCTCCGGAGGTCCAGCTCGCATTGGCCAGGCGATTGGGCTATGAGGAGTACCCGCGAGCCGCGTTCCTCGAGGACTACCGGCGGATCACCCGCCGGGCCCGGCGGGCCATGGAGCGGGTGTTCTATCCGGATGACGAGGCCTGACCGCGCGATAATGAGGATGGTGGACGCCCGCATCACCCGCCTTCTCACGCCGATCGTCGTGGCCTTGGTGCTCACCGCGGTTCCCGCGGTGCGTGCATCCGAGGCGTGTGCCTCCGGGCACCTGGGGGTTCGGTGGGGCGGCTTCCCTCAGGTCATCGGAAACCTCGGTCCGCACTTCTTCTACGTCGCCCCCGAGCAGACCGGCAACACCTCGATCACCGTGGTGTCCGTCGGCGATGACTGCAGCGGGGTCCCGGTGACCGCGCAGTACCAGGTCGTCGCTCCACCCGCCGGAACCCCCCGTCCGGCCTCTGGGGCGGCGGTCGGTGGGGACTTCCAGCCCAAGGGAGGCACCACCCAACCCCTGTACAGCCCGGCTCACGGCTCGCCGACCCAGCACGGTGACACCGTCACCATCCTTGATGACTTCCCTGCTGAGGTTGAGGCCGTCGCAGAGCAGGCTCGGGCGGAGATCACCACCGCCACCGGCTACAAGGCCATCCCGTCGGTGGTTCCCCTGTACATCATCGACGACGATGGCGGAGTCCGGCCATCGCTCGAGGGGACCGCGTACGACACCCACGAGGCCAGGGGGACGGCCACCATCCCCGTCTTCCGCGGCGGGCCCGCGGGTTCGCCGGCGTCCTTCGGGTATTCGGTCACCGGGAGCTCGGCCGCCCCGGCGACCGACGGGCAGGACTTCGTGATCACGTCGCCGCAGCCGCTGGCGTTCGCCGCGAACGAGGTGGTCAAGCTGATCACGCTCAAGATCGTCGACGACGGTCCGGGGGAGCCCACCGAGCAGGTCACCGTGACCCTCACCGATCCGTCCGCCGTGGATCCCAAGGCCGCCACGCTCAACATCGTGGACAAGGGCCAGGCCTTCGGGTCGCCGCCGGAGAGCACGCTGCACCACCCCAACAACAAGAAGAAGTACAAGACGATCAGCTACCGGCTCCGGGAGATCCACATCTTCACCAAGGACTCCGACCCGGTCGGGGTGGTTGCCGCCGAGTTCGGCCTTCGACAGAACGTCAGGGGCGGGAAATGCGCGTGGTGGACGGGCAAGCGGTTCAAGAAAGGCGGGTGCGGCGATGAGGAGTGGCTGCCCACGTCGCTGTACCAGCAGGACTTCTATCTGTACAAGCTCGATGCCTTGCGACCCAGCACCGGAAGGATCAAGAACTACACCGCGTTCTCCCGAGCCATCGACGCGGACGGCAACGTGGAGTCCGCGTTCGGCGTCGGCCGCAACGAGAACAACTTCGAGGTCAAGAAGACGAAGCGGAGATAGAAGGGGAAGGCCTCCCTACACTTTCCCCTTCTCACACGTCTCGCTGCCCTTGTCCTTGTTGGCACCTCCGGTGCACCGGTCCGTCCCGTCTCCGCCCTGCAGACGGTCCTTGCCGATCTCGCCCAGGAGTGTGTCCTTCCCTTTCCCGCCACGGAGGCCGTCGTTGCCGCTGCCACCGCAGACCAGATCGTTCCCCTTGGCTCCGGCAACCGTGTCGTTGCCGTCGCCGGCTGAGATCACGTCCGCTGCTTTGGTTCCCTTGAGCTTCTCCGGGAGCGTGGTGCCGACCACCGTGGCCGTCTGGCCCTTGCACTCGGAGGGTGCGGGCTTGCCCAGGGGGATCACGCCGGTGAACGGGATGGTCTGCTCCTGGGTCTGCGGGTTGGAGTGCCCGAGGGTCAGGGCGCCGGCCACCGCAGGGTCAAGAAGGTCCCAGGTGATCAGGCCCCGGGTGATGTCGCCCTCGTAGATGTGGCCGTCGTACCAGTACGTGGACCAGTCCCCGCCGGACTGCTGAGGCTGGAGCGGCGCCGGGTCCGCGTACGCGATCTCCTTCGGTTGTGAGGGATCGGTGAAGTCGACCACGGCGATCCCGGACTGGTAGTTCCCGCTCACCAGGATCCGGTGGTGTCCGACGGGCACCGTGTTGAAGTTGTGGATGGTGCAGTTCTCCTGAGCGGTCTGAGGACGGGGGAGCACCCACCGTCCCAGCTCCGTTCCGTCGACGGCGTTGAAGAAGAACAGCGTCTTCTTGGAGTCCGCATCGGTGGCCTCACACTCCGGGGCTGTACCTCCTCCGGGCTCGTGTCCGAAGGCCAGCACCTCACCATCCCAGGAGAACGTTGCAGCGTGCCCGATGGTGATGTTGTCGGCCACGGGCATAGTTTTCGAATAGAGCTGCGCCGGGGTCTCCAGCGATCCACCCCGGGCACCGCCGATGCTGAACACCGTGAACCCGTTGCTCCCGGCGCAGGCGGCCAGCATGGCGCTTCCCAGGATCACCGCGGTGTCGTGACAGCTTCGACCTGCGGGAGCCACCCCCAGCTGTGCGGCGCTCGAGGGATCGTCCAGCGGCACCTCGAGGATGTCGATCCATGGACACGTCGCGCTGGAGGCGTTGTTGTAGACCAGGAGCCGGTTGTTGGCGAGGTCCGGCACCCCGGTAGCGGTGTGAGAGCCGCACGCCAGCTGCACCGAGCCCACCAGGTCGGGATCTGTCGGATCGGAGACGTCGAAGATGTGGACGCCCTCGAACCCCACGGGAACCGACTCACCGTCACACGTCCGGGTGGGGGACTGGTTGTTCGAGTTCCACGACCGGACCAGCAGGTCCTCCCAGACGATCACATCGCCCTGTCCCGAGGCGGAGACCCCGGAGCACCCCGTGTAGTCGATGATCGAGCCGGGCGCGGACGACTCGGAGATGTCGATGATCCGGAACCCGTCGTAGGTCCCTTGGAACGCCCGGTCTCCCCAGAACGCCAGGTCCGTATTGAACACCCCGACGTCGGGGATCGGCCTGGGGGAGGCGCCCAGGGGATTCATGTTGGGCGTCCAGGTGAAGGAGGCCACCTCGGGGATCGGGTCCGCAGCCGCCACCGGCAGCGCCAAGAGCATCACCGCCACCACGATCGTGGCTCGAGCTATCGTCCGTCCGGGCATCAACCGTCCTTTCTCGACTAGCACTTCAGCACGGCGTCATCCTTCGGCCCGCCGGCGCACCGGTCGTTGCCCGACCCGCCGTGCAGGGAGTCCTTGCCCTTTCCGCCCTTGAGCTTGTCCTTGCCCGGGCCGCCTCGCAACCGGTCGGCCCCGTTCTCTCCCTCGACCCGGTCGCGGCCCTTGTCGCCGAGGGCCTTGTCCTTGCCTCCACCGGACAGGGCGACATCGTCTCCGCCCTTGGACTTCAGGGAGTCCTTCCCGCCGAATCCACACAGAACCTCGTCGTCGTTGGTTCCCTTGAGCTTGTCCTTGCCCTTTGTCCCCAGGATGTGGTGCCCGGGGAACTTCAGGCAACGGGCCAGGGCCTTGGACGGCAGGGCCGCGGCGTTGGTCACCGTGGCAAGCTCGGTGGTGCTTGGCGCAGTGGTGATGCCGTCCGTGTACACGCCCATGACGCGGTAGCCATAGGTGCCGTTCTGCCGCCCGAGGATCGGGAAGTTCTCGTTGGTGGTGTTTCCCTGCGGGGTCCAGTTGGCGGAGACGATCGAGAGGTCGTCCACGTACCAGCCACAGGGCTGGGAGGCCAGCTGGTTCGATGGGCCAAGCGAGTACACGAACCGGATCAGGACCTGGCTGCCGGAGAAGCGGTCCAGGCTGACGTTCCGGCTGGCGAATCCCTGCTGGGTCGTGGCCGGATCCGTCGGGTCACAGATGAACCCGCCGGTCGAGCCTCCCAGTGAGTCCACGGTCTGCCATTGGAGCTGATCCGGAGGGATCGTTCCGTCGGTGAGCGCTACCTCGACCCTGCCCCGGTCATCGCTCTCGCTCTGGAACAGCGAATAGTAGGACAGCTGAGTCTCCCCGGTCGGCGGGATGGTGACCGGATTCTTCGTCGTCAGGATGGTCTGGGTGGTCGCCGGGCCCGGGTTGAAGTTGGCCGGGGAGACGCCCGCCCAGAAGCTCCGGGCCCCGGAACGGAACTGGTTGCTCCGGAACTTCGGCGTGGCGCTGTCGCTGTGTTGCCACGGTTGGACCTGCGCATCGGACGATGGGGTCACATTCCAGTTGACGGTGATGTCCTCCGCGGCATCCTGGAGCGGGACCTGCGGGTTGGTGGCCTCATCCACCCGGAAGTCCCGGAATCCCTGGGTCGATCCGGCGAAGTCCCAGTCCAGGTCGAAGTTGCCGTCGCTCGCATCCGCGGGGTCGATGGATTTCAGCACGGGTCCGATGAAGTTGGAGGGGACCACGGTGACGGGGATGGTCATCGAGTCCGCCGAGCCCCCGACGCCGGTCACCGTCAGCGTGGCCTGGTACACCCCGGGCTGCTGGTAGCCATGCTGGAGGACCTTCCCGGTCCCGGTTCCGCCGTCTCCGAAGTTCCACTGGTAGCTCAAGCTGCTGTCGGGATGCTTGATGTTGTTGTTGAAGTCCGAGTACTGGTACGAGCCAGAGGCATCGAAGTTGACGTTCTGGCCCACGATGGCCTCGTTCGGGAGGGCCTCGAAGTAGGCCACCGCGGCTTCGTTGGCGGCCTGGGCCCCGGCCATCTCGGGCTGGAGCATGTACCACGACTCCATCTGCGCACACATCTCCTGGCCCTTGGCCCACCCTTCCGAGGCGAAGTTCCCGGTGGGATCGACCAGCGGACCGGTCATCCCGCTGGTCAGGCGGTTCAGCCGGGTCAGGTTGTCGTTGTTCGTGTGCAGGATGCTGATCCCTTGGCCCGACGCGGGCGTGCCGTCCGCGTGGGGACCGAACATGTCGGGGAAGAAGTTGAAGATGGGCACTCCCAGGTTCTGGAAGTTCGTGTAGTCGCTACCGAACAGGGCAAGACCTCCCAGAGCGGTGACCACCTCGCCCCGCTGCGACTGAAGCCCACCCGGGCCGTCTGCTGCCGCCTCCGTATTGGACACGAAGATCGGCTCTTCGCCCGACGGCGTGGTTAGCGTGTCGTCCATATAGTCGAAGACCTCATTCACCGTGGTCTCGGCCTTTGCGTTGAACGCCTCCAGGCGCGCCTTGATCGTCGGGTTGTTGGCGAACTGTGCGGGATTCGCCAGCTGCAGGACCTGCTGGACCCGGTTGGCGAAGTTCCCGTCGTTGTACGCCGGGTACGCCCCGGCGCAGGGGTCAACGTTGAAATAGCCCCGGACCTCGTCG
>DAITPV010000101.1:0-7152 GCA_036833435.1 Actinomycetota bacterium
GTGGCCGACATGATCCCGATGGGGATGCCCAGGAGGAGCCATACCACCGCGGCCCCCAGGGCCAGGACGACGCTCACCGGGAGGCGCTGATAGATCTGCTCCTTCACCGGGAGGAAGTTGTTGTAGGAGAAGTACACCTGCTCGTTGAGGAAGTACCCCGGCCAGGGCACCAGGCCCTTGGCGAACCGGCCGTACTGGACGTACCAGGGGCGGTCCAGCCCCAGCCGATCTCGGGCCAGGGCCACGATGCGGGGGGTGGTTCGCCGTCCCGCGGCCCGCCGTGCCGGGTCGCCGGGAGGAAGCTTGATGAAGATCAGAAAGGTGACGAACGACACGATGACCAGGACCAGGATCAGGAACAGGGTCCTCCGGATCAGGTACCGGCCCATGGTCTCCTCAGATTATGCCTATCACGGGGAGGAGGGGGACCTTGCGGTCCCCCTCCCACTCCCTGTGATCCGCGGCTCCTCTAGGCGCCTCCGCCCGCCAGGCCGATCTCGGCCAGGTTGGGCTGACCGGAGTACTGGTCGTACTTGAAGTTCTGTACCCGGTCTCCGTAGACGTAGACATCCCGGGCGAAGTTGATCGGCACCCAGGGAACCACTTCTTCCATGATCTGCTGGTCGTACTCGGCCCAGCACTGGAAGCGCTCGTCTCCGATCTCCAACGAGTCACACTCCACTGCCTTGTCGTCCATGTTGGCGACTTCGGTGACCGAGTAGTCCGCCTCGCGCAGCACGTCGGCCGGGGCTCCCACCAGCGAGTAGTTGCAGCAGGAGTCCGGTCCGATGGCCGCCGAGCCGAACAGGGGCTCCCCGAACGTGGTTGCGTCCGAGTAGTCCTTGAACCAGCCGGGACCCGCGCACAGCGCCACGTGCGCACCGGGGTCGTTGCACTTGTCGTACATCGTGGTGCGCTCGAACGTGGTCACGTCGAGCTGGATCCCGATCTCGCCGAAGTTCTGCTCAAGCAACGCGGCCTGGTCCGGGTACGGATCGGCCTCGTCGGTAGCGGTCACCACGCCCGAGCACTCCGGCGCATCACAGACGCCGTCGCCATCGGTGTCGTACTTCGACTCAGCCATCGCCGCCTTGGCGGCCTCGATGTCCCCGGCGCTGTTCGCGGAGGGATACGGGTCGAAGTCCGCCAGGAGGTTGTCGAGCAGGCTGTCGATGATGGCGTGCGACGCCGGCTCTCCGAACAGAGGCCCGCCTCTGACCCGGAGCATCCCGTCCTTGTCCAGGGCGAAGTTCATCGCCTTCCGGACGTTGACGTCGTCGAACGGCGGCTCGGCCACGTTCATCGACAGGTAGTAGACCCCGTCACCAACATTCGAGGTGACCTGGTCCTGTCGCTCCGGGTCCGCCTGGTACTCCCTGATGATCTGGGCGGGTGGAACCCCGTCCAGGTTCAGGTCCATCTCGCCGGCCTTGATCCGGTTCTGCATGTCCTCGGTGGTCAGGCCGATCTGGACTTCGATCCGGTCCACGTTGGCCGTGCGGATGTCGTCGGCCGTCCATGAAGGGTTCCGGACCAGGACGATCGAACGCCCGGGCTCGTACCCGGCCGCCGGCGTCTGGTCCTCCGGAGGTGCGGTGAAGTCCATGCTCTCGCTGCCCTCGAACATGTAGGGACCGGTGGCCACCAGGAACCTGCCGTAGTCGTCCTCGTGACCATCCGCCGCCCCTTCGGGGATCGGCGCCGCCGCCGGCATCATCATCCGGAACGGGAAGTCGCCGGCCGGACGGGTGAGGGTGACCTCCAGGGTCTTGTCGTCCACTGCGGTCATCCCCGAGATCTCGTCCGCTTTGCCATCGGCGAAATCGTCGAACCCCTCGATCACGGAGTAGTAGAACGGGTACCCCGCTGCTGCGTCAGGGTTCGCTTCCCGCTCCATCGCGTTGATGAAGCCGTCCGCGGTGATCTCCTCGTCCTGGAACGGAGGACCGTACGTGACCCCGTCCTTGATCGTGAACGTGTAGGTCAGCCCGTCCTCCGAGATGGTGGGCATCTCGGTCGCCAGGTCGGGAAGGAGATCGTTCCCTCCCTCGTCAGCGGGGAGCCCATTCGTGGTCACCAGCGTGCGAAGGAGGCAACAGTGATAGAAGCCCCAGGTGACCGAGTAGTACTCCTTCTGGGGGTCGAACGCCGAGTCGACGTCCGACTCCAGCCCGCCGATGAGGGTCCCTCCCTTGGTAATGTCCTGGCCCGCCTGGCCCGGCTGCTGCGGCGCGTCCTCTGCACAAGCGGCGCCGAACAATGCCAGGGCCCCAAGCAGGGCCAGCATCTTTAGATATCGATTCACTCGTTCCCCTCTCTTTCCGTACCCGATGGGTTACATGCTCTGTGCAGTGGTTCTCTCCCCTCCTTCCTATCGAGCGGTCTTGGGGTCGAGGGCGTCACGCAGCCCGTCCCCGACGAGATTGAAGGCCAGCGTGGTGAACAACAGGAAGATCCCGGGGAACAGCATCATCCACCAGGCATACGTGAAAATGGTCTGAGCGTCCGACAGCATCTTCCCCCACGATGGTGTGGTGGGCGGAACTCCCGCCCCCAGGAACGACAACGCGGCCTCGAACAGGATGTTGTTGGGGATGATCAGCGTGGTGTACACGATGATCGGGGCGACCACGTTGGGGAGGATCTCCCGGAACATGATCCTGACGTTCCCGGATCCCTGAGCTCGGGAGGCCTCAACGAACTCCTTCTCCCGCAGTGACAGCACCTGCCCCCGCACGATGCGGGCGATGTACGGCCAGTTGAACAGGGCGATCACGTAGCTCACCAACAGGAGACCGGGTCTGAGGAGGCCCCCCAGGCACCCGGTCTTCGACAGGCTGCACGCCGCCACGAGCCCCAAGGCCAAGAGGAGGATGGGCAGCGACAGGACGATGTCGATCAGCCGGGAGACGAAGGTATCGACCTTGCCGCGATAGAACCCCGCCATCAGGCCGAGGATGACGCCGACGATCACCGAAAGGCCGGTGGCGATGAACGCGACGGTGAGGGAGGTTCGTGCTCCGTAGATGACCCGCACGAACAGGTCCCGTCCCGCGGTGTCGGCCCCGAACCAGAACTCGCTGCTGGGACCCACGGGAAGCCCCACGTCGTCGGTGGCCTGCCGCAGCAACACCTCGTTGGGGCCATGGCCGGTGATCGTTGCTGCCAGGGGCGCCCCGATGGCCAGGAGGAGCATGATGACGATGAATACGATCCCGACGAGGGCGAACTTGTCCCTCCGGAACCGGCGCCAGAACAGCTGTCCTGGGCTGCGGCCCACGACTTTCTGGCTGGGCTCGCCTCCGACATCCGGGCCGAGCTGTTCCGGTACGGCGACGGGCTCTGCGACCTGCGCCATCCAGCGCCCCCCTTGGCCTGTGGCCAGCCGAGTTTAGTGGGCCAGCCGAGGGCGAGCAACGCTCCCTCAGGCCGGTATACGAGATCGAGGGGACCCGGAGATTCAGCCCCTCATGAGGCCCACAAGGGTGGGGAGGATCTCCACGCCGCGGATCGTCCCGATCGACCCCTGGGCCGCTGCCCCCTCCGCGAACCTCGAGCCGGCGTCCGAGCTGACCCCCGGACCGGCCACCACCAGGGGCACCGGGTCTGCCGTGTGGGCCTTCCGGACGCACGAGGTGGCGTGGTCGGCGGTCACCGCCACCAGGACCGTGCCCAAGTCGAGGGCCGGGAGGACCTCGCCGAAGAAGGACCGGTCGATGATCTCCAGGATGTCCCGCTTGTCCTCCGCGCGGCCGTCGTGGGCGGGGACGTCGGGGCCCTTGATGTGGACGTACAGCGCGTCGTAGCCGTCCAGAGCCTCGGCCGCCAGGCTCGCCCATGCGGCGTACCGCGCTTCCGGGTCGGGCAGGGCCGGCGCCGGAACCTCGCCCATCCCCAGGACCATGGCGATCCCTCGCTCGACGGGCATCTCCACGAAGCATCCCCATGCGGGTCCGAACCGCTCCTTGATGGGGGTCAGCCGGGGGATGTGATCGCCGGCATCCCGGGTGAGGATCAGGTTCGCCGGGAGCTTCCCTTCCCTCCGACGGCGGGCGTTCACGTCCGAGGCATCGAGGGTCCGGGCGGACTCGGTGACGAAGGCGTTCGTCAGGGCCGCCGCCCGACTGGCCTCCTCCGTGTCCGCCAGCGGCTCGCTCCGCATGACCCGTTCCTCGAACTCTTCCAGCGCCACCCCCAGGCTTCCCACCTTGGCGTAGGCCGGATCGGTGTTCCCGATGTCGGCGGACAACGGCCCCTCGGTCGAACGGATCACCAGAGCCCCTCGATGCTCGACCGTGGCTCGCAGCTCGAAGGTCGCCGCCGGAAGTCGGAGCTTCTCGTTCACCTCCTCCGCCAGCGCCTCGGCATCCTCGGTGGACAGGTCCCTCCCCACTCGCCGGTCGACGATCTCCTCGCCCTCGGCGGTGGCGAAGTTCACCCGGTGCGCGAGGTCCCCGTCCCGGAACTCCATCCCCGCTCCCAGCGCCTCGAGCACCCCTCGTCCCGGATGCTCCTCGGTGGGGTCGTAGCCCAGGATGGCGAACACCGCGATGTCCGACTCCGGGGCGATGTCGGGACCCACGGTGTGGACCAGGCCTTCACGTCCCCGGGCCGCCAAGTCGTCGAGGAACGGCGTGGCCGCGGCCTCCAGCGGCGTCCGGTTCCCCAGTGCCGGGTGCGGGTCGTCGCCCGCCCCGTCGAGACACACATAGAGGAGGCGGTTCATCAGCGCTTGACGATGAGGGCCATCTCCTCGGGGTCCAGGCTGGCCCCGCCCACCAGCGCCCCGTCGATCTCCGGATGGGCCATGAACTCCCGGATGTTTCCCGCTTTCACGCTCCCCCCGTACTGCACCCGGACGGTCTCGGCCACGTCGGTGGAGAACACCATCTCCAGGGTGTCCCGGATGGTCCGGATGACTTCCCCCGCGTCGGATGGCGCGCAGGGCCGACCGGTCCCGATGGCCCACACCGGCTCGTACGCCACCACCGCCCGGGCGGCCTCCGCGGGCCCAACCTTGGACAGCCCCTCGCGGACCTGCGCCACCACCACGTCGGCGGTCCGGCCCGCATCCCGCTGCTCGAGGGTCTCCCCCACACACACGATGGGGGTCATCTGGTGTCCGAACGCCGCCTTCACCTTCCGGGCCACCTGGTCGTCCGTCTCCCCGAAATGCTGACGCCGCTCCGAGTGCCCCACGATGACGAAGGCGACCTTCAGCGCCTCGAGCATCCCCGGAGCGATCTCCCCCGTCAGCGCTCCTTTCTCCTCCCAGTGCATGTTCTGGGCGCCGAGGGCGAACCGGAGGCGGTCGCTCTCGATCAGGGTCTGGACGCTGCGGAGGGCGGTGAACGGCGGGCAGATCACCACCTCGACCTTCTCCAGGTCGTCCTTGTCGAGGAGATAGGAGAGCTTCTGGACGTCCTGAATGGCCTCGAGATGGGTCTTGTGCATCTTCCAGTTGGCGGCGACGATCGGCTTTCGGGTGGCCATCAGGTCTCCATGAGGACGGCCACGCCGGGGAGGACCTTCCCTTCGAGGAACTCCAGCGACGCCCCTCCCCCGGTGGACAGGTGGTCCACCTCCCGCTCGTAGCCCAGCCGGCGGATGGCCGCCACGCTGTCTCCGCCCCCCACCACGGTGAACGCATCCGCGGCGGCGACCGCCTGGGCCACCCCCCGGGTGCCCACGGCGAACGGCTCGAGCTCGAACACCCCCATCGGCCCGTTCCAGAACACGGTCTTTGCGTCGGCCACCACCCCGGTGAATTCCTCCACGGTCCGGGGTCCGATGTCCAATCCCTTCAGGCCGGAAGGGATGGCACCGGCGGGAACCGTCCGAGTTGGCGCCGAGGCATCGACCTCCGGAGCCGCCACCATATCCTCCGGCAACACGATGGGGATCCCCGATCGGTCCGCGTCCGCCAGGAGCGCGGTCACCGTGGGGACGTGGTCCGTCTCCACGAGCGAGTCCCCGGTGTCCCCTCCCTGCGCGGCCAGGAACGTGAACGCCATGGCCCCGCCCACCAGGAGGGCGTCCACCAGGCGGAGCAGCGAGCCGATCACGCCGAGCTTGTCCGACACCTTGGCTCCTCCCAGGATGCCCACGAACGGCTTCTCGGCCCCCTCGAGGAGCTTCGACAACACCTCCACCTCACGGGCCATCAGGTGTCCCGCAGCCGACGGGAGACGCTCGGCCACTCCCACCACCGACGCGTGGCCCCGGTGCGCCGCTCCGAAGGCGTCGTCCACGTAGGCGTCCGCCAGCGCGGCCAGCTCCTCGGCGAGCCCGGGGTCGTTGGCCTCCTCGCGGGGATCGAACCGGAGGTTCTCGAGCATGGCCAGCTCGCCTGGCGCCAAGCTCCGGCAGGATTCGCTCACCCCGTCGCCGGTGACCTCGTCAAGCTTGCGGATCTCGAGACCCGTGGCCTCCTCGAGCCGGGCCGCTACCGGATCCATCCTCAGGTCTTCGACCACCGCACCACCCGGGCGGCCCAGGTGGGAAGCAAGGATCAGGGCTGCGCCCCGGTTCCGAAGGTCCTCGATCGTGGGGAGCGTTGCGGTGATCCGAAGATCGTCGGTGACCTTCCCATCCTCCAGCGGAACGTTGAAGTCCGCCCGCAGGAGGACCCGGCGACCCTCGAGGTCCCCCAGGTCGTCGATCGTCCGAAGGCGCCCCACCCTTACAGGCGCTCTGCGACCTTCTCGGTCAGCTCCACCAGGCGGTTGGAGAAAGCCCACTCGTTGTCGTACCACCCGATGACCTTGACCATGTTCCCGATGGCCATGGTCGACAGCGAGTCGAACACGCACGAGTGCGCGTCTCCCACGATGTCCGAGGACACCAGCGGATCCTCGGTGTACCGCAGGATCCCCTGGAGCCGGTCGCCGGACGCGGTGCGGAAGGCCTCGTTGATCTCCTCGACGGTGGCCTCGCGCTCCAGGATGGCCACCAGGTCGGTGACCGACCCGTCGGGAACCGGCACCCGGAAGGCCATCCCGTCCATCTTCCCCTTCAGCTTGGGGATGGCCAGCGAGGTGGCCTTGGCCGCCCCCGTGGAGGCCGGGATGATGTTGATGGCCGCGGCCCTGGCCCGGCGAAGGTCTTTGTGCGGGAGGTCCAGGAGGTTCTGGTCGTTGGTGTAGGCGTGAC
>DAITPV010000102.1:0-7121 GCA_036833435.1 Actinomycetota bacterium
GATGAGTGCCGATAGCCGCGACGTCTCACTGGCCATCCCGGCCAAGCCCGGGTACCTGGGTGGTCGGGTCGGTCCTCGGGTGCGTCCCGCTGGCGCTGGTGGGCCGGGCGGGAGCCCGCGAGGGTCTCCCCGGCATGGTGCTCCTTCGTCCCGCGCTGGGGACCCGGGGCTCGTACGTGCCCACGGTGCTCAACATCCTGCAGCTGGTCGGATGGACGGCCTTCGAGCTGTGGGCCATGGCCCTGGTGGCCAGCCGGGTGACCGGGCCGGTGTTCGGGCTCGACTCGTTCTACCTATGGCTCGGGGTGGCGGTCCTGGTGTGCCTGGCTTTGTCGCTGGGCGGACCGGTGGTGGTGGTCCGCCGGTGGATGTCCCGGTTCGGGGTGTGGGTGGTGGTGGCGGTGGCCGGATGGCTCACGGTGCGGCTGCTCACGGCCGGCGACCTGGGTGAGCTGTGGTCGCGGCCCGGCACGGGGGGGTTCCCCACGTTCTGGGGAGGTGTGGACCTGGTGATCGCCATGCCGGTGTCGTGGATCCCCCTGGTGGCCGACTACAACCGGTTCGCTCGACGGGGGATCTCGTCGGCGCGAGGGACCTTCCTCGGCTACTTCTCGGCCAACGTGTGGTTCTACTCGCTGGGAGCACTGCTGGTGCTCTCGGCGGGCGCGCCTGCTCCCTCCGTGTCCGGGATCGCGGACGGGATCGTGGCGGTGGGAGGAGGCACGCTCCTTCTGGTGGCCCTCCTGGTGGGGGAGACCGATGAGGCCTTCGCGGACATCTACTCGGCTGCGGTGTCCTCACAGAACCTGGTCCCCCGGCTGAACCAGCGGGCCGCGGTGGTCGCCGTCTCTGCCATCGGAGTGGCGCTGGCCTCGTGGCTGTTCTCGCTGCCCGACGAGGGGGTTCTCACCTACGAGTTCTTCCTGCTGCTGATCGGGTCGATCTTCATCCCGCTGTTCGGCGTGTTCCTGGCCGACTACGAGGTTCTTCGCCGGCGGCGATACCGAGAGGATGCCCTGTTCGACCACCGGGGCCCGTATCGGTATGCCGGCGGGTTCTCCCTCGCCGCGGTGGGAGCGTGGGGCCTCGGGTTCGTGGTGTACCACTGGATCGCCCCCACGTCCCTCTCGGGGTGGTCGTCGTTCGTGGAGCGGGTGTTCTCTGAGTGGCTGGGGCTCCCGTTCCCGCTATTCGGCGGGGCCGTTCCGGCCAGCGTGTTCGCCTTCGTGGCGTCCTTCCTGGCCTACCTGGCTTTCACCCGGCTCCGGCGGCGGGCGGTGGCGCGGTGACCACCAGGAGGACCAGGGGCTCGGGGGAAGCGTTGACGGCCGAGGCCTGGGCCCCGGCGGGCACCAGGACCGCACCCCACTGCTCCACCCGCTTGCGGCGGCGGTCGACGACCATCGCCGCCTCACCGGCGATCACCACGAACACGGCATCCGCTCCCTGATCCGTTACGGGGCCGTACGAGCGCTTCACGTCCACGCAGACGAGCTGGGCCCACAACCGCTCGGACTCGAACACCGTGCTTCGGACCACGTCGCCCTCCTCGAAGCGGACCAGGGCCCGAAGGTCAGCGGTATCCATCAACCCGAGCCTAGGCGAACCGGGCGGAGCCGGTAAACTCGCTCGGTCACGAGGAGGTGACCATGCCCAACCTAGAGTTCATGACGGAGTCTCCGGCCGAGTACCAGGCCGACCTGCTGATCCTTCCGGTCTTCGACGGGCCCGCGGCGGGCCCGGGGATGAGCGAGGTCGGTCGGGCACTGGGAACGGACCTGACCAAGCTTCTCGACAGCAACGGGATCCGTGGGGGGCTCGGCGAGACGTTCACCATCCCCACCCTCGGCCGCGCCGGACCCGCCAGCGTCTTGGTGGTGGGGGTGGGCCGGAAGGACGAGGCCACCCCGGACCGGATCAGGCGAGCCGCCGGCCGGGTGGCTCCGAAGGCCGCCAGGTACCGGCGAGTTTCCTCGACGCTCCCCCAAGCCGCCAAGGGCCCATGGGACGAGGCCGTCCAGGGCTTCGTGGAGGGCATCCTCCTGGGCTCGTACCGGTTCGATCGATACAAGGTCCGGCCGATCGAGGAGGACGGTCAGCGATCCCGGCTCGAGTCCCTGACCGTGATCGGCTCCGCCAGGTGGGAGGCCCGCAAGGCCCGTGAGGCCCTTCGCCGCGCGGAGATCTTCGCCGAAGCCACGGCCTGGGCTCGCGACCTGGTGAACACCCCGGCCATCGATGCAACGCCGGAGTACCTGGCCAGCGAGGCCCAGAAGATGGCGCGCCGGGTGGGGCTGCGAAGCAAGGTGTGGACCAAGGCGGCGTTGGAGCGCGGCGGATTCGGGGGGATCCTCGGGGTGGGGCAAGGGAGCGAAAACCCGCCGAGGATGATCGAGCTCCGGTACGAGGGAGGTCGGGGCAAGCCGGTTGCCCTTACCGGCAAGGGGGTCACGTTCGACTCCGGTGGCCTGTCCATCAAGGACGCGCACGGCATGGAGTGGATGAAGGCCGACATGGCCGGGGCCGCCACCGTGATGGCCGCGATGCAGGCCATCGGGCAGCTCAAGCCCCGGGTCAACGTGGTGGCGGTCATCCCCAGCGCGGAGAACCTCCCGGGCGGCTCGGCCATCCGCCCCGGCGATGTCCTCACCCATCGAGGAGGGAAGACCTCGGAGGTCCTCAACACCGACGCCGAGGGCCGTCTGATCCTGGCCGACGCCCTGGCCTACCTCACCGAGCAGAATCCTCGGTCCGTGGTGGACATGGCCACGCTGACCGGCGCGTGCATGATCGCCTTGGGCGAGGACATCTGGGGCGTGATGGGAAGCGACCAGGGGGTGATCGGCGACCTCCTGGCAGCTGGGCAGGACACCGGGGAGCCCGGGTGGGAGCTTCCGCTGTGGAAGGCCTACCGGAAGCAGATCGAGTCCACGGTTGCCGACGTGAAGAACATCGGGAACCGGTACGGGGGAGCGATCACCGCGGCCCTGTTCCTCAAGGAGTTCGTGGGCGACGTCCCCTGGGCCCACATGGACATCGCGGGGACCGCGTACGCGGAGCGGGCGGGGGACTACTGGCCCAAGGGAGCCACCGGCAACCCGGTCCGGACGATCATCCGATACGTGGAACGGCAGGCGCCGGGGGGCCGCAGGAAATAGTCCTGGACCCCTTGCGAAGAGTCGCTGGTCGGGCCTAGATTCGGGAGACCGAAAGGAGAGATCGATGGCGCATCCCAACGAGGAGCTCGTTCGAAAGGGGTACAAGGCGTTCGGCTCGGCCGACATGGCCACGCTGGGGGAGCTGTTCGCCGACGACATCCAGTGGCACACGCCCGGCGACAATCAGCTCTCCGGCGACTTCAAGGGCCAGCAAGAGGTGTTCGGGCAGTTCGCCAAGATCGCCGAGCTGACGGGCGGCAACTTCAGCCTGGACATCCACGCGGTGCTTGCCGACGACGAGCACGCCGTGGCCCTGGTCGTTGCCAAGGGTGAGCGGGAGGGGAAGAAGATCGAGGACCCGCAGGTCCACGTGTTCCATGTCAAGGGAGGCCAGGTCACCGAGTTCTGGGGCCACCCCACGGACCAGCGCGCCGTCGACGACTTCTGGGGCTAGGACCTAGCGCTCCTTCGTCCCCACGGCGATGAGGACGTCCTTGGTGTCGCCGATGGGGTCGCGGAACCGCGCGCGGAACTCTTCCCCCACCTGGGCTCGGAACCGTTCCCATAGTTGATCGCCCAGCAGGCTCCGGAGGAACCGGCCCGTGGCGCTGACTTCCCGCCCGGCCAGGTAGTCGGCCAGGGTGGCCGTGGATCGGTACTGCTTGCGGTGGACCTCGACGCTACGGAGCCCGGCGTCCCTGAGGGTCTCCTCCAGCCGTGAGGGATCGGAGAATCGCTCCAGCCACGGCGCGGCCTGGTTCGTCGCGTCGGTGAGCAGCTCCTTGGTCGTGTAGCGCTCGGCCACCTCCCGCCACAGCCTGGTGAACTCGTCATCCTGGCCGCTCCACGTGGCCACGCCCAGCCGGCCGCCGGCGCGAAGGACCCGGCGCATGTCGTAGAAGGCGGTGTCGTACTTCTTGAACGTGTGGATCACGAACGTGGAGCCGACCGCACCAAAGGTGGAGTCCCTGAACGGGAGGTCGATCGCGTTGGCCACCGCTAGGCGACGGACGCCCCGCTCCGCCGCGACAACGAGCATCGGGAGCGAGCGGTCGACGCCGGTCACCGGCGACCACCCTGCATCGGTGGCCGTCGCCGCCAGCACGCCCGTCCCGGTTCCGACGTCGAGGAGCCCTTCGCCGTTCGGTGGCCCGAGGGCCTCGATCAGATCGATGGCCGCGGGGCGGTGCTCGGAGAACCGGACCCGATCGTAGGTCTCGGCGATCGAGTCGAAGGATCTCCAGTCCGCCTCGACGCGGGCGGGGGCCTGAGGCTGGTTCCTCTTCCGGAACATGGCCCCCGATGCTACCGGCTCCGCCCAGATTGAGAACCGTACGAGCCGGGTAAACGTCAATGGGGAAGGAGGCACCAATGGCACAAGCCGTTCAAGAGCGGGACCGAGACTATGACCGGGTCCTTGGCGACTACCTGCGGCGATTGACCCGACTGGGTGCCGAGGCTTCGACCGCCCCGGCGCCGGGGCATCAGATCCGCACCTGCTCTTCCTGCGGCCAGCGGGCGGATTTCAAGCTCGATCCCGCGGGCACCTGGTACCGCTGCAGCACCTGCGGCGAGTACAGCTAAGCGGGCACGCAATCGCGGCCGGTGGGTCGGTCGCGTACCATTGCGCTCCGAACCTGACCCAGGAGCCGCTCGCACATGGACAAGCCCCGCCACGGTGGCCACCTGCTGGCCAAGGCCCTGACCAACGAGGGCGTCGAGAACCTGTTCACGCTGTCCGGGGGACACATCGCCCCCATCTACGACGGGTGCGTGGACGAGGGGATCCGGATCGTGGACTTCCGGCACGAGCAAGCGGCCGCCCACGCGGCCGACGGGTGGGCCCGGGTCACTGGGAAGCTGGGGGTGGCGGCGGTGACCGCCGGCCCCGGAGTGACCGACGCGGTCACCGGGATCACGAACGGGTTCTACGCCAACTCGCCGATGCTGGTCATCGGGGGGAAGAGTCCCCTCGGAGAGCTGGAGATGGGCTCCCTCCAGGAGATGGACCACGTCACCCTGGTGCGATCGGTCACCAAGTGGGCCCGGACTTGCTGGGAGACCCGCCGGATCGCCGACTACGCCACCGAGGGCATCCGCCACGCCACCGCCGGGCGCAAGGGCCCGGTGTTCCTGGACATCCCGCTGGACGTTCAGTTCAACGTGTGGCCGCCGGGGCTCGAGGTACCAGAGCAGTACCGGACCGAGGCCCGACCTCTGGGGGATCCGGACCACGTAAAGCGGGCCGCCCGCCTCCTGGGGGAGGCGGAGCACCCGGTGATCTTCGCCGGCGCCGGAGTGCGGTGGTCCGAGGCGCATGAGGCCCTGGCCGCGCTGGCCGACGCCATGAAGGTCCCCGTATTCCTCAACTCGCTGGGCCGGGGCTGCCTCCCTCCCGACCATCCTTCGTTCTTTTCCGCCGCTCGGAAGTACGCCCTGGGCAAGGCCGACGTGATCCTGGCGCTGGGCGTCGACTGGGACTTCCGCCTGGGGTTCGGCCGCCGGAGCATGCCGGAGGGCGTCCGGGTGATCCAGGTCGACGTGGACGGAACGCACATCGGCCGGAACCGTCCGGTGGACGTGGGGATCGTGGGAGATCCCGGCGCCGTCATCGAGCAGCTCCTCGCGGAAGGGGTTGGCAACGCCGAGGAGCCCTCGTGGACCACGGAGGTTCGCGACGAGGAGAACCGCGTCACCGAGGAGGCCCGCGCCGGGATGGAGTCCGACTCAGTCCCCATCCACCCGCTGCGCTACGCGCGAGAGATCCGAGACTTCCTGGACCACGACGCCATCGTGGTCGGTGACGGGGGAGACATCGTGGGGATCAGCGCCTCCGTCATCAACGCCCGCCAGCCCGGCCACTGGCTGGATCCCGGCCCGTTCGGGTGCCTGGGCGTGGGACCGTCGTTCGCCATCGCCGCCAAGCTGGCCAAGCCCGACAAGCAGGTGCTGATCGTCTACGGAGATGGCTCGTTCGGCCTGAACGGCATGGAGTACGAGAGCGCCATCCGCCAGGACATCCCGTTCGTGGGGATCATCGGAAACGACGGAGCCTGGGGCCAGATCAGGGTGGCCCAGGAGGCCCTGTACGGGGAAGGGAATGCCCCCGCGGCATTCCTGTCCCAGGACGTGGGCTACGAGAGGATGGTCGAAGGCCTGGGCGGATACGGCGAGCGGGTCACCGAGCCGGATGGGATCCGGCCGGCCCTGGAGCGGGCCTTCGACGCCGGCGTGCCGGCGTGCATCAACGTCATCGTGGACGCCTCGCTGATGCGCCGGGCGTCCTACCTCGGGTAGTCTTCCGCCGATGCGCCCGCTGCCCGCCGCGCTTCTCGTGCTGACCCTTCTCTCCGGTGGCGTGGCCACGGCTGCCGTGCCCCCGGTGCCCATCCCCCAGGACCCCGGCTCCGATCCGGCTCTGTTCCTCGGTGCCCCCGCCGAGCCGCGGCCCGTCCAGGCTCCGCGGGTCCCCCAGCATCCGTTCATGGCTCCCAACGGCCTCAACAACATCCACAACGATCCCTACATGACCGACACGTACACGGGCTCCGGTCCGCTCGGGCGAGAGATAGCCGTTCGGTCAACGTTCCACGTTGCCGAGTGCGCTTCGGTGACGTTCGACAGCCGGGGACGGATCCTGACGATCTGCGTGGGGGTCGAGGGGCCGCGGCTCGTGCTCATGGACCCCCAGACCCTGGACACCGAGGCGGTGCTCCCGCTGCCGCCCCGGCAGGGCGGGTCCTCGGTATTCACCGACTTCTCCGGGGGCGGGTACTTCTACCTCGACCATCTCGATCGTGCGGTGATCCCCACCAACGACCGGCGGATCATGGTGGCCGCCGCGACCGAAGGTCCCCTGGGACCGGTACTGGAGGTGGTTGAGACCCATGACCTGTCCGGCGCCGTGGCGCTCGGCGACGGGATCGTCTCCGCGCTCCCCGACTGGAGCGGGCTCCTGTGGTT
>DAITPV010000103.1:0-7071 GCA_036833435.1 Actinomycetota bacterium
GGGCCACCACCAGGAGGCCCTCGACCAGGACGAACACGCCCACGGCGATCCAGAAGACCAGCATGAACAGGTCCTCTTGCTTGTCGGCGACCGGACCGGCGGGGTTCAGGCCGTTGTAGGGAAGGTCCTGCCGGCACGCTGCCAGGGCCAGCGCCGCGATGCCGGCGAACAAAGCCAGCCGTCGCATCCGCCGCCTGCGGGCGCGCCGCACCGGATCGGGGGCTCGGTGGGTCACGGGGCGATTTCTACCACGCACGTTCAGCCGGCGGCCCCCAGCGGTTCTCCGCATCGGGGGCAGATGGCGTGCGCTCGGGACACCAGTCGGCCGCAGCTCCCGCACACTTCCGGCCTGGCCCCTCCCCGGATCAGGGCCCGGATCCACATCACGGTGACCACCACCGCCAGCACCAGGGTCGCGAGCTCGCCGAGGACGTGCCATCCGTGACGCCGAATGAGCTCGCCGAAGAGCTCCACGTCAGCCCCTCACCAGCTGGTCGGCCGCCGCGGCCACGAACAGCAGGGCCAGGTAGGTGATGGAGAATCGGAACAGGGCCATGGCCGCACGGGTGCTCGGGTCCCGCCACACCCGGACGGCATGGGCGAGGAACACAGCTCCCAGCGCCGCGGCGCTTCCCACGTACAGGGCCCCGAGCCCCGCCGCCGGGACCAGCGCGAACGACGTGGCCACCACTAGGACCGTGTACACCCCGATGCGCAGCGCGGTCGCCCGGCGCCCGATCACCGCCGGGAGCATCGGGACGCCGGCGGAGCGGTAGTCGCCGGCGTGGCGGATGGCCAGGGCCCAGAAGTGGGGCGGCGTCCACAAGAACACCACCACGAACAGAACCAGGGCGGGAAGGGCCACCGTGTCGGTGACCGCAGCCCAGCCGACCAGGGCGGGAACCGCACCGGCGGCGCCACCGATGACGATGTTCTGTGGCGTGGTTCGTTTCATCCACGCGGTGTACACGAACACGTAGAACAGGGCCGCGGACGCAGTCAGGGCGGCCGCCAGGAGGTTCACGGTTGCGGCGAGCCACACGAACGCCACGGCGATGGCGATCCACCCGAACCGAAGCGCCTCTCCCGGCTCGACGCGGTGCGAGGGGAGCGGACGACCGCGGGTCCGGGTCATCACCTCGTCGATGTCCCGGTCGAGGTAGCAGTTCACTGCGTTGGCTCCCGCGGCAGCGAGGGTTCCTCCCAGGAGCGTGGCCAGGATCAGCGAGAGCGGAGGCATCCCTTCCGCCGCCAGGACCATGGCCGGGACCGTGGTGATCAGGAGCAGGACGATGATGTCCGGCTTGGCCAGCTGGAGGTACGCGGCCACCCGTTCCTTCGTTCGGGGACGCTGAGCAAGGGTCCCATCCGTCCGCACCCGGACCCGGCTCGCCGCGGCGACCGTGGCCACCAGCGCGGCCCACGCCAGGCTGCTCCCGGCGACGTGGCCGGCCACCGCCGGAGCGGAGAGCTCGGTGAGCACGGCCGCGGCCCCCAGTCCCGCCTGGATGACCAGGAGCCCGAACGCGATCCAGGCCAGGGCGCGAACGCCTCGATGCGCGACGCGCCGAGCCCGCCACGCCAGCATTCCGCCCATCACCACCACGACGGCGGCCACCAGGCGATGGACGAAGGCCGCCACGGTGCCGTTGGTCTCCAGTGACGGCACCAGCCGGCCGTCCATCAACGGCCAGTCCAGGAACACCAGCCCGGCCCCTTCACCACGGACGTACGCACCGACCGCGAGGAGGAGCAGGGTGGCGCCCAGCGTCCACCACGCCAGACGCCGGAACCCGCGGTCCACGGTGGGGTCTCCCTCTCCGGGATCGGGCCTGCGCAGCCGAGTGGCCGCTGCGGTCATCATCACCAGGGCCACCAGCCCCATGGCCACCAGGAAATGGAGGGTCACGATGGCGGCCCGGGCCCCGCCGACGATCCGCAGCCGTCCGATAGCCGCCTGGACCAGGACCACCGCCACCGCCGCGACGATGGGCCACAGGACGGCCGGATCGCGCCGCTCGCGCCGCCACGCCACCCACGCGGTGACGATGATCAGCAGCCCGGTGATCGCCGCCGCCAGCCGGTGCGAATACTCGATGAGCGTGTGGAACTCCAGCGGCGGGACGAATGATCCGAGGCACCGGGGCCAGTCCGGGCACGCGTCACCGGAGCCGGTGGCGCGGACCACGCCTCCGATGGCCACCAGGGCGAGCGTTGAAATCGCGGTGGCCGTGGACAGCCTTCGCAGCAGGGCCATGCCCGCCGAAGTCTACCGCCGCCCCGCAACCCGCCCTGATACAAAGGACCGAGTGATCGGGCTTCGGTTCCTTGCCGCCGGACTGCTCCTGCTCGCCGCGGCGTGCTCGTCGTCGGGTGCGTCGGGCAGCGCCGATCCCCTCGACGAGGCGGTCGCGGGGCTCTGCGAGGCCACCACCCTGGCGGAGGATGGCGACGTGGCCGCGGCGGCCGCCGTGTTCCAGGACCGATCCCACGAGTACCTCCACGAGCTTGCCGACCAGCTTTCGGACCAGGACCGAGCCGCCACGGCCCGCCTGCTCGAAGCGAAGCAACGCGTGGAGGCGGCGTTCGCAGACTCGGAGACGGCGGATCCCGCCGAGACGGCGAACCTGCTTCGCGACCTGCAGGCCGCGCTGTCCGAGGCGGCCACGGCGGCGAGCCTCGACCCGCCGGGGTGTGGAGAGGACGCGGCGTGAAGCGAGTGGCGGTGCTCGTGTGTCTGGCGGTCGTCGCGGCCGCGTGCACTCAGGAGCAGCAGACCGGCGGTGGCGGAGGCGACGGCGGTGGGGGCGGAGAGCTGGTGGCCATCGTGGCCAACCACGAGCTGGCGGCATCCGGGCCGTCCCGGTTCCTCCTCGGGCTGGAGACGGCGGATCGCCGGCTGGTCACCGGGGGGTCCATCGACTTGAAGTTCTCGTTCCTAGGTGAGGACCGCGCCGAGGGACAGCCGCAGCCCGGCCCGGAGGCAACCGCGACGTTCCTTCCGCTCCCCGGAGAGAGCGCCGGTCCCGCTTCGCCCGAGGCCGTGTCCGCCTCGGAGGTTCGAGGGGTCTACTCGGCCGAAGGCGTGCAGCTCGATCGTCCCGGGTTCTGGGAGGTGGAGGCCGTGGTGGATCTCGGCGGCGGTGTCAGCCGGGGGACCGCGGCGTTCGAGGTGCTCCCCGAGCCCCTGGTCCCCGCCCCCGGCGATCGCGCGCCGCGCACCGAGAACCACACGCTGGACTCGAAGGGAGTCCCCCCGGAGGCCATCGACTCCCGGGCCGCGGGCGGTGGCGAGATACCCGATCCCGAGCTCCACGAGGCCACCGTCGCCGGAGCCATCGCGGACGGCCGTCCCGCGCTGGTCGTTCTGGCCACCCCGGTCTACTGCGTGAGCAAGTTCTGCGGGCCGGTGACCGACATGGTCCAGGAGCTGGCCGCCGAGTACGGAGATCGCGCCGAGTTCATCCACGTGGAGATCTGGCGGGACTTCCAGGAGAGCGTGGTCAACGAAGCGGCGGCGGAGTGGCTGCTGCGGAACGACGACCTCACGGAGCCCTGGGTGTTCCTCATCGGGGCGGACGGGCGCATCGCGGCCCGGTGGGACAACGTGGCCACTCGCCAGGAGATCGAACCGCTCCTCCAGGACCTTCCCTCGAGCAGCTGAGCAGTGGGAACGCGCGCCGAGGGGGCCTTCGAACTTCCCGCGGCGTGCGTCGAGCTGACCGGGCTGGTCGACCGGGAGCTCACGACGTTCCTTCGCCGGCAACGGGAGGTCCTGGGGAAGGCCGACCCCGATGTGGACCCGCTGCTGGCCGAGCTGGAGCGGGTGATCGAGGCGGGAGGGAAACGGCTCCGTCCGTTGTTCTGTCTCCTCGGCCACCGCGCCGCCGGCGCAACCGTGGGGGACGAGGCGGTGGCAGCCGCAGCGGCGCTCGAGCTGCTTCACACGTTCGCCATCGTCCACGACGACGTCATGGATCGGTCGGCCTCGCGCCGGGGCTCGCCCGCGTCGTGGGTCCACCTGACCGAGGAGCATCGCCGGGCGGGGAACCCGGGGGATCCGGATGCCTATGGCCTGGCCGGAGCGATCCTGGCCGGGGACATGGCCCTGGTCCTGGCGGACCGGCTCCTGCAGGGGTCGGGGTTCCCGACCGACCGACTGGTCCCGGCGCTTCGCCGGTACGACCGGATGCGCGTCGAGGTGGTGGCCGGCCAGTACCTCGACGTGCTGGCCGCGCATCGGGGGCGTGCCGGCGAGGAGGAGGCCAGAAGGATCGCCGTCCTGAAGTCGGGGGGATACACGGTCGAGGGCCCCCTGCAGATCGGCGCCATCCTGGGAGGCGGCTCGGACGAACTCCTGGCGTCCCTGTCCACGTACGGGGTTGCGCTCGGAGAGGCGTTCCAGCTGCGGGATGACGTCCTCGGGGTGTTCGGCGATCCCGACGTCACCGGGAAGGATCGGGACTCGGATCTCCGGGAAGGAAAGCGGACGGTGCTGCTGGCCAAGGCAGCGGCCGCGGCGACGGGGGAGGACCGGACGTTCCTGGATAGGATCGGACGACCGGACCTCAGTGCCCAAGAGCTGGAACGAGCACGGAGCCTGATCCACTCGACGGGGGCCCTGGCCGCCACGCTGTCGCTGGTCGAGGAGCTGGTGGGGACGGCCAAAGCGGCCCTCCAGGAGGGCTCACTGCCCGGAGAAGCCGCATCGCTGCTTGCCGACATGGCCGACGTGGTGGCCGTGCGGCTCCGATGATTGATTCCGCCCCGGGGGTGTGCGACAAACATGGTCCCGTGAGGCTCCTCGACGCGCGACTGCTGTTCAGAGACCTCCCCGTGGTGCACGTGGCCAGCACTCGCCGCGACGGCAGCCCTCACGCCGTCCCGCTGTGGTTCGTGTGGCGCGAGGAGGGGATCTACGTGTCCTGCCGGCGAGACTCCGCCACGTGGCGGAACGTGGAGGCGGACCCCCGAGTCGCCCTGTCGTTCACGGTGGGTCGAACCTGGCAGGAGCTTGCCGGGGCCGTGTTGTTCGGGCGTGCCGAGCCCCTGGTCCCCGAGCACCCCGTTCTGGGTGGCGTGCTCTCCTCCTGGTACGACAAGTACCGCCTCCTGCTGGCCGGGGGAGGGTTCCGGGACTACGCCGAGCAGGTCGAGAGCCCCGGGATGCTCCGGGTGCGGCCGTACCGCATCGCCGCCTGGGACCACGCCTCACGCCAGGTCACTCCCAGAGCCGCGGACGGCTGAATCCATCCGATTGCGGGACGCATGACGCGGGGCTAGCATGGGCTTGTGAAAGGATTCACAAGCCCCGCGGTGGAGCCCGCCCGGGGCGAGGCCCCCGATGGGGGGCCATCCTCCGACGTCGACGTCCTGGTGGTGGGATCCGGACCCGGTGGGGCGGCGGCCGCGTATCACCTGGCCAGGCACGGGGTGGACGTGCTGTGCATCGACAAGGCCCGGTTCCCCAGAGAGAAGGTGTGCGGCGACGGGCTCACTCCCCGAGGGGTCAAGGCCGTGGCCAACATGGGCGTGGACACCACCGAGCCCGGGTTCGTCCGGATCGACGGCCTCCGGGTGTACGGGCCCACCGTGACCCTGGACCTGCCGTGGCCCAAGCTCGAGTCCTTCCCCGACTACGGCGTGGTCCGGACCCGTCATGACCTGGACCATCTCCTGGTGCAGCGAGCGGTGAAGGCCGGGGCCACCGTGTGGGAGTCCACCGAGGCCCTCGCTCCGCTGGTCGATCGCGGATGGGTGGTGGGGGCCCGGGTGCGCCGGGACGGCGGCGAGCCCGAGACCGTTCGGGCCAAGATGGTCCTGGCCTGCGACGGCGCCTCGTCGCGGTTCGCCGGCAAGGCCGGCGTCCGGCGCGACCCGCAGCGGCCCCTCGGCGTGGCCGCCCGCCGGTACTACCGCAGCCCCCGGGAGCAGGGCACCTACTTCGAGTCGTGGTTCGACCTGTGGGAGAACGAGGTGATCCTCCCGGGGTACGGATGGATCTTCCCCGTGGGGGACGGGATCCTCAACGTGGGCGCCGGACTGCTCAACACCTCGTCGTACTTCAAGGAGATCTCGCCTCGCCGGATGCTCGACGCCTTCGTCGCGTCGCTCCCGCCTGACTGGGAGGTGGACGAGGACCACGCCGCCGGCGAGGTCCTGTCGGGCCCGCTGCCCATGGGGATGAACCGCCGGCCGCTGGCGTTCCCCGGGCTCCTGCTGGTGGGAGATGCGGGCGGCGTGGTGAACCCGTTCACCGGTGAGGGCATCGCCTACGCCATGGAGACCGCGGAGCTGGCGGCGGAGCTGGTTCACGGGTCGCTGGCCCTGAATCGTCCCGGCCTGGCCCACGTGTACCCGATCGAGGTGAAGCGGCGATACGGCAAGTACTTCACCGCCGGGCGGGCGTTCGCCCGAGCGATCGGGAACCCGATGATCATGCGGTACGCCGTGGAGCACGGCTTCCCGCACCGGCGTCTGATGCGGTTCGCGTTGCGGATGCTGGCCAACCTCACCGACGGTCCTCGTGGTGACGTGGACGACCGGGTGATGGACTGGATCCTCCGGATCTCACCGATGCGATGAGCGGCGGACTCGGCCAGTACCTGCCGGTGGTGCTCCTCGCGGGGCTCGGCGCGGTGTTCGCGGTGGCATCGGTCCTGGCGTCGCGGGCCCTGGCGCCGCACCGGCCGACGCCGGCCAAGCTGATGCCCTACGAGTGCGGGATCGTTCCCGAACGCGCCCCCAGGGAGCGGTTCCCGGTCAAGTTCTACGTGATCGCCATGCTGTTCATCGTGTTCGACATCGAGACCATCTTCCTGTTCCCCTGGGCGGTCACCTTCCGCCAGCTCGGGCTGTTCGGGCTGGTGGAGATGACGATCTTCATCGCCCTGGTATTCGTGGCCTACGTGTACGTGTGGCAACGGGGTGGTCTGGAGTGGACCGACTAGCCGAGCTCGAGCAGCGAGCTGCCGAGGAAGAGGTCAAGCGCGGTGTCCTGACGACCGTGCTGGGCAAGGCGGTCAACTGGGCCCGCAAGAACTCGCTGTGGCCGGCCACCTTCGGCCTGGC
>DAITPV010000104.1:0-7067 GCA_036833435.1 Actinomycetota bacterium
GGAGGCCAGGGACCGGGGGGGCGGGAACCCGGTGATGGCCCGGCACGCCGTCCTGGTCCCGGTCTTGGCCACCCCGGCGATCCGGTCGCCCATCCGGCTGGGTTCCCCCGCGATCAACAGATCTCCGCCCGGAGCCAGGACCCGATGGGCCTCGGCCAGCGCCGCCTCCGGGTCGGGGATGTGATGGAGGAACGCGTGGCCCACCACCAGGTCGAACGACCGGTCCTCGTACGGCAGGCGCTCCGCATCGCCGACCCGAGCCTCCACCGAGCACCCCAGCGCCGCGGCGTTCACCCGGCACGCGTCCAGCATCCCCTCGGAGATGTCGGTGACGTCCATCCGCCCCACGATCCCGGCACGCCACAGGTTGAGGACCCAGAATCCGGTCCCCGCCCCCACCTCGAGGACCCGCTCGTACCGTCGCTCTGGCAGCATGCGCTCGGTCCGCTCGCGGACGTACGCCCGCCCCGCGTCGTCGAAGGCGATGGACCACTTGGCGTCGTAGGAAGCCGCCGCGGCGTCGTGATAGATCGCGTTGGCGACCTTGGGATCGCGAACCGCGCGGGCCACCGGCCGCCTACTTACCCGTGAAGGTGGCCTTGCCGGGACCCTGCTCCAGGAACGTCCGCATCCCGGTCTTCTGGTCATCGGTGCTGAACAGGTCGGCGAAGGTCTCGCGCTCGATCGACAGACCGGTCTGGAGGTCCACACGGGCTCCCCAGTTCACCGAGACCTTTGCGGCCCGGAGCGCGACCAGCGGACCCTTGGCGAACTGCCGGGCCGCGTCCACCGCCTCGGCGTACACGTCCTCGCAGATCTGGTCGGCCAGCCCGATTGCCTTGGCCTCCTCGGCCTTCACCTGGCGGCCGGTGTAGATGAGGTCCTTGGCCCGGGCCGGTCCGATGAGCCGAGGCATCCGCTGGGTGCCACCTGCTCCGGGGATGATCCCCAGCTGGATCTCCGGCTGGCCGAGCTTCGCGGACGCGGAGACGAACCGGAAGTCCGCGCACAGGGCCAGCTCGCATCCGCCGCCCAGCGCGTAGCCGTTGATCGCCGCGATGGTCACCTTGGGGATGTCCTCCACGGTGCTGAAGCACTGCTGGAGGCCCTGGATCATGGGGCGGATCTCCGCGGGGCTCATGTCCGACATCATCTTCACGTCGGCCCCGGCGGCGAAGAGCTTGTCGCCCCCATAGATCACCACGGCCCCCACGTCGTCCCGGCGCCCGGCCTCGATGGCGGCGTCCAGCAGGTCGCGGGTCAGCTCCTCGTTGATGGCGTTCATCGGGGGGCGGTCGAGCCGGATGGTCCCCACCCCGTCCTCGACCTCCAGGCGCACGAACTCTCCCATCGGGCCTCCTCCCTGGGGGAACCGCCTATCTTAGTCCGGTGAAGCTCACGCTCCGCGTCGCCGCCGTGCTGGTCGCGGGGGCGGTCCTCCTTCCTGCCGTTCCGTCCTCCGGGCAACCTCGGGCCGACATCGAGCCGTACCGAGGGCTCGGCGCGTGGGTGGACATCTTCGACGGCGGTCTGTACCAGACGCCGGAGGCCACCGTGGCCGACCTGGCCGGCCGAGGGGTGCGGACCCTGTACCTGGAAACGGCCAGCTACCGGCTCCCGGGCCCCATCCGGTTCCCCGACCTGGCCGGGCGGTTCCTGGACGCCGCCCATGCCGCCGGCATGCGGGTGGTGGGGTGGTACGTCCCCGACTTCGTCGATCTGGAGCGGGACCTGGACTGGTCCCTGTCCGCGGTTCAGTTCGCCAGCCCGGCCGGCGAGCGGTTCGACTCGTTCGCGCTGGATATCGAGGTCACCGCGGTGCAGGACCCCAACGAGCGAGCCAGTCGATTGCTCCAGCTATCCAGCGCCATCCGCCAGGCCGTGGGGCCCGGGTATCCGCTGGGCGCGATCACCCCGTCCCCGCTCCGCTCCGCCGGGTACTGGCCGGTGTTCCCCGATGCCGAGCTGGCAGCGATCTACGACGTGTACCTGCCGATGGCCTACTCCTCGTACCACGTGGAGGGTGAGGCCGGGACGTACGACTACACCGCCCAGGCCGCCCAGGTCGTTCGTCAGGAGACCGCCCGGCCCGACATCCCCATCCACATGATCGGAGGCATCTCCAACGGGCTGGACGGGCCGGAGATGCAGGGATTCGTTCGAGCCGTCGGCGATCAACAGCTCATGGGGGCCAGCCTGTACGACGTGGGAACCTCGGGCCCCGAGGACTGGGCGGCGCTGTCGACGCTCCGGTTCGCGCAGCCGGCGCCGGAGGAGCAACCGAAGAAGGAGAAGCGGGACCGGCCCGAACGGCTCCGGCTGGGCCAGGACCTGGGGACGTACGGGGCCATCCCGGACGCCGACCGGAGCTTCGAGCGCGCGGTGTCCTTCGTGGCCGGTTCCTACCCAGGCACGTGGGAAATCGACTACGAGGCCTTCGACCTGTCGGCCGGCGAGGCCGAGGTCATGGTGAACGGCGATCCGGTGGCCGGCCTTCCCCCCACCGACCAGGCCGCATGGGGTCCCCGGAGCACGGTCGGGCTCCCCGGCGATGCGCTTTCCGGCGGGCGCAACCAGGTCACGTTCGAGGTCGACCCGGAAGCCCCGGGGGCCGGAGAGACGTGGGCGGTTCGCCGGGTGACGCTGGTGGGATCGGCCCTCGGCCTGGACGATCGGAACTCCCACGGCGCCATGCCGCAGTCGGACCCGGGGCGCGAGGACCGGACCACCTACGAGTTCAGCTCCGACGGATCACCAACCGCGGTGGTGTTGCGAGGATTCGACGTGATCGCCGGGGAGGTGACCGTCCTGCTCAACGGCCGGCTGGTGGGGGCCCTGCGACCGTCGCCGCAGGCCTCGTGGGGGGACCCGCAGACCATCGTGCTCGGGGCGCCGTTCCTTTCGGCCGGCGTGAACCGTTTGACGATCGACGGAGAGCCCGAGCAGCCGTGGGGCGTGCGCCTCGAGCGATCGGCGGGCGTGGCCCTGATCTAGTGGGTGAGCGACTTCTCCAGGCTTCGGAGGCGGCGGGACATCTCGACCAGGAGCTTCCGGCCGATCGTGGGGATTTTCTCCAGGAGCGGGAGGAACGACCACGACGTCAGTGACAGGGTGTGCACCGGAGTGACCGCCCTGACCGTGGCCGATCGCGGTCCTCCGTCGATCAGGGACATCTCACCGAAGTAGTCGCCGGCCCTGAGGGTGGCTCGCTTCCGTCCTCCGACCAGGACCGCCGCCTCGCCCTCGAGGATCAGGTGGAACCCCACCCCGCCGGTGGCTCCTTCCTCGACGATGTCCTTGTCGGGAGCGAAGTTCACCTCCTTGCCGGCCGCGTAGATCGCCTCGAGCTCGCGCTTCGACAGCCCTTCGAACAGCGGGACCGACTTGAGCATCGCGATGGTGTCCTTCTTGGCTCTGGCCATTCCACCTCCTCCGCGAGCCGCATCATAGAGGAGCCGGGGTAGGCTCTGCGCCGTGGCCGACCTCATGGGGGACTTCGACGGCACGTTCCCGTTCCAGCCGCGATATGCCCAAGTCGACAAGGACGTCCGGCTCCACTACGTGGAGGAGGGCCAGGGCCAGCCGGTCCTCATGCTCCACGGCAACCCCACGTGGAGCTACCTGTACCGCCGGTTCATCCCCCCGCTCGCCGAGGCCGGGTTCCGGGCCGTGGCCCTGGACCACATGGGGTTCGGGCGCTCCGACCGGCCGCCCGGACACCAGCGGTACACCATGCGCCAGCACGTGGACAACCTCCTGGCCTTCATCCGGGACCTGGACCTCCGGGACATCACCCTGGTGATGCAGGACTGGGGCGGGCCGATCGGCTTCGGGGCGGCAGTCGAGGAGCCCGACCGGGTGGCCAGGCTGGTGATCATGAACACCGGCGTGGGAGTGTTCCCGTCCGGAACCCCCCTGCCCTTCCACGAGCCGTTCAAGACCCGGGGCCTGGGCGAGATGCTGGCCCTGGGAGGCAACCTGTTCGTGGAGGCGATGTTCGGCGGGATGCGGCCGGAGAGCGCCACCCCTCAGATCGCCGAGGCGTACCGGGCCCCGTTCCCCGACTACTACTCCCGGGTTCCCATCCTGGCGTTCGCCCGCGACCTCCCCGTCGGGCACGAGCATCCCACCGCTCCCTACATCCACGAGGTCGCCGAGAAGCTTCCGGCCCTGGTCCGGCCCACCCTGGTGGTGTGGGGCATGCAGGACCGGACCTTCCCCCCGTTCCTCCTGGAGGTGTGGAAGAACCTGTACCCCCACGCCGAGGTCCTGGAGCTCCCGGAAGCCCGGCACTACCTGCAGGAGGACGA
The DNA here is from genome assembly GCA_036833435.1 of Actinomycetota bacterium. Lineage (GTDB taxonomy): Bacteria > Actinomycetota > UBA4738 > UBA4738 > CALAEC01 > DAITPV01. The sequence goes on from DAITPV010000104.1 coordinate 4,311, forward strand.
GCCCGAGGCCATCACCAGCCGTCTGGTGGAGTTCCTCCAGTAAGACGAGCTGCACATGCAATGCGTTTGCAGTAAGGTCTGGCCATGAGCGACGAGGCTCAAGCCGTTGCGGTCATGCTGCGGGAGCGGGGCTATCGGATCACCCCGCAGCGGGAAGCCATCCTCGAGGAGGTGCTGGCCACGCGCGGGCACATCACCCCGCAGGACGTGGCCCGCCGGGTGCAGCGGCGGATGCCGGCGGTGAACCCCTCCACGGTCTACCGGACCATGACCATGCTCGAGACCGTGGGCGTGGTCCGTCACGCGCACCTCGAGCGCGGAGCCGAGTACCACCGCACCGACGACGTGGAGCACGTCCACCTCACCTGCTCCCGGTGCGGCGCGGAGGACGACCTGTCGATGGAGGAAGCGGAGTCGCTGAAGAGCGTGATCCGGCGGCACCACGGGTTCCTCCCCGACCTGGCGCACTTCGCCATCTCCGGCCTGTGCGCCTCGTGCCAGCTGGCCCGGTCTTCCTGAAGACCGGGCACCTCACCCCGGGTATCCTCGAACGGATGGCCGAGTCATGTCTGTCATGCGGCGCGCCGGCGAGTGACTCCGACCGGTTCTGCGGCCGGTGTGGTGCCCAGCTCGGGCAGCCCACCCGGACCGCGACCCAGGGGTTCTGCACGGTGTGCGGCGCCCGACTGGTGTCCGGAGACCGGTTCTGCTCACGGTGCGGCACCGCGGTGGGCCCGTCGCTCGGCGATGAGGTCCCCGTCGCACCAGACGATGACGACTTCATGGCCGGATGGGACGACCTGCCCGCCGCGTACCTGGACGACCTGCCGCTCATCCCGGTGACCGAGGAAGCGGTGACGGAAACGATCGCCACCCAGCGGCAAGGCGGTGACACGGCGGTGATCACGCCGGTTCCCAGTCCGCTCGACTCGCCGGATCAGGAATCACCGGCACCCGCTCCTTCTCCTCCGTCGGCGGAGCCGGAACGCCCCCTCGGCGCGAACAGCTTCCCGCTGGGAGCGACGATCGCGCTGATCGGGGCGGTGGCGGTCATCGCCTCATCGATCCTGGTGTGGCGCGGACCGTTCGACGGGCAGTTCCCCAAGGACATCCCCGCAGCGGCGATCCTCGACCCCGATGCCACCGGCGGTCTCAACCTGGGGGTGGTCCTGCTGGGGATCGGGACCCTTGGGGCCCTGTTCGCGCTGCTGACCATGGCGGTGCCGTTCCTCAAGTTCGTCCGGAGGCTGATCGGCCTGGTCACCTTGCTCATCCCGGTGGGGTTCGTGCTGCGAACCGCCGATCCGCTCCTGGCCGATGGCCGGCTCGGCGAACTCCCCTCGGCGCTGGGGATCGGCGTGTACGTGGCGGCCGCGGGAGCGGTGACCCAGATGGTGGCCGGCCGGTGGTTCCGTCGATGAGCCCTCGCCGTTGACCGAGCCCCGCGTGACTCCGGCCCGTTCCTGGTCCCCGGGAGTGTTCGTCGCGCTGGCCGGATCGGCACTTGCGGCCATCTCCGTGTCGTTGGCGTGGGCGGTGCAGCCCGGTCCACAGGAGGTGGGCCTGTACTCGGTGAACATCTCCATCCCTCGGCTGATCTCCCGAGGAGCGACCGGCAACATCCCGTACCTCGGGTTCGTGGTGGTCACCCTGGCGGTCCTGGCGGCGATCCTGGTGGGGGTGGTGACCCGCCGGTGGGTCGACCTGGTGCGGAGAGGACTCGGGGTGATCGCGGTGGCCCTGGTGGCCCTGTTCGGGTTCCGGTACTTCCAGGCGCTGGAGGGCTTCCCTCCCGAGGTGGCCTCCTTCCCCGGGAGTCTCCGAGCGGGGTTCTACCTGGCCGCAGTGGGGAGCCTGCTCATGGTGCTGGGAGGGCGGTCACTCCGTGCGCCGGCCCCTCCACCGGCTCCCGAGCCGCCGGCGAGCAACTAGAACCGCGGCGTCTCGACGTACTCGCCGAACACGTCGCGGAGGGTCCCCACGATCTCTCCCTCGGTGCAATAGGCCCGGGCGCAGTCCACCAGGAGCGGGATGAGGTTCTCGGTCTCGCTCTGGGCCCCCGACCGCAGCCGCTCGAGCGCCCCGCTCGCCGTGGCCTCCTCCCGCCGCTCCCTCAGCTCGCGCACCGCGTCGATCTGTGACTCCTCGATCTCCGGCCCGATCTTCAGCAGGTCGATGGGCTTGTCGTCGGGATCGACGTACTCGTTGACCCCCACCTTGACCAGCCGGCCCTTCTCGAACCGCGTCTGCTCCCGGTACGCGGAGTCGGCGATCTCCGACTGGAACCACCCGCGCTCGATCCCCACCAGGACGCCTTCCAGCATCGAGCCGTTCCCCATCTTCTCGATGCGCTCGAAGTACTCCTCCGCCTGGGCCTCGATCTGGCTCGTGAGGGCCTCCACGAAGTATGAGCCTCCCAGCGGGTCGATCACGTTGGCCACCCCCGTCTCGTGGGCGATGACCTGCTGGGTGCGCAGGGCGATCTGCGCGGCCTTCTCCGTGGGCAACGCCAGCACCTCGTCCAGAGCGTTGGTGTGCAGCGACTGGGTGCCGCCCAGGACTCCGGCCAGTGCCTCGATCGCCGTCCGGACGATGTTGTTCTCGGGCTGCTGGGCGGTCAGCGAGCAGCCCGCAGTCTGGGTGTGGAACCGGAGCCGCCACGAAGCCGGGTCCTGGGCCCCGTACCGGTCGCGAGCCCACCGGGCCCAGATCCTCCGCGCGGCCCGGTACTTGGCGATCTCCTCGAAGAAGTCGATG
>DAITPV010000105.1:0-7058 GCA_036833435.1 Actinomycetota bacterium
GCCAGCGGCCCCGTCCTCCGGAGCAGCGCCAGGGCAACGGGATGGTCGGGGACCCGAAGGCCAACGGTGTCCCGCTCATCGCCAAGGTCCCATCCCCGGCTTTCGTCTCCGCGACGGACCACGACCGTGAGGGGTCCCGGCCAGAATCGCCCGGCCAGGGCCCGGACCCGGTCGCTCAGCGGCGCCACCCGCTCGGCGGACGGGAGGTCGGGGAGCAGCACCGGCAGCGTCAGGGACCGGAGCCGGCCCTTGGCCCGGAACAGCCTCGCCGTGGCGCCGGCGTCGTCGGGGCGAGCCGCGACCCCGTAGACGGTGTCGGTGGGAATGACTACCAACTTGCCGTCCGACAGTGCCCCCGCGGCGGCCGCCAGGGCATCCTCGTCGGGCTCGGTCAGGTCGAAGCTGCGGATGGCGACCTCCTGGGAAGCTCGGCCCGGACCACCCGGTCCCTCCCCGCGAGGTCCGGGAGGACCTCCACGCCCTCGAAGCGCTCCGACAACAGGTCGCCGACCTCGTCTCCCTGCTCCGAGCCGATCTCCACCACGAGCCACCCGCCTGGAGCCAGCCACTCCGAAGCCTCGACGGCCAGGCGACGATGGATCTCGGTGCCCCCCACCAGGGCCTCTTCCGGCTCGGCACGGACTTCCGGCGGAAGGTCCTCGTACTCTTCCCGGGTTACGTACGGCGGGTTGCTGACCACCAGGTCGAGACGGCCACGCTGCGCCGCCGGAACTGGGTCCAGCAGGTCTCCCTCGAGCACCTCGATCTCTAGGGCGTGCCGGGAAGCGTTGGCTCTGGCCACGCCCACAGCGTCCGGCGAGACGTCGGTGGCCCACACCCGAGCATCCGGGCGGCGGCGGGCGATCGCCAGGGCGATAGCTCCGGTCCCGGTCCCCGCGTCGACCACCGCCGGCTCGGGCCGCCCCTCGAGCGCCTCCAGGGCCCGCTCCACCAGGACCTCCGTCTCCGGACGAGGGACGAACACTCCCGGTGCCACCCCCAGGACCAGGTCGAGGAACTGCTGCTCGCCGGTGAGGTACTGCAGCGGCACGCCGTGGCACCGCTGGCACAGGGCCCGGCCGTACAGCCGAGCCGTCGTGGTGTCGAGCCCTTCCTCCCGTGCATACAGGCCCGCACGATCGGTATCCAAGAAGTAGGTCAACAGCGCCTCGGCGGTCACTCGAGGGCTCTCCACGCCGTGCCGCTCGAGGTACTGCGCGGCCCGGGTCACCACCTCCGCGGGCTTCACGAAGCCCGTTCGTCCATCCGATCCACCACGGATCGGATGTCCTGTTCCCCGATCGTGCCGGTTCCCGCGCCGGCCCGGACGGCCAGCACCAGCCGGCCGATCCGCCACAGGTACAGGAACATGGTCTCCGCCGGCGCCTCCGGAGCCCCGATGACGGCAATGGCCTCATCGCCCAGGCCCTCCGTGGACACCCGATCGAGGGACGGCGCTCGGAAGTACTCGAACCAGGACTCGATGGCCTCCGACGCCCCTTCGTCGTCGGAGAACAGCACGGCGGTGGAGTTCAGGTACTCCATCCCCGGACGGGTGACCAGTGGGTCGCCGGAGTACCCGGGCTTCTCGAACCGTGACCCGTACGCGGATCGGAAACCGAGATCCTCGAACTCCACCTGCAATCCCAAACAGCAGTCCGACGGCCACAGCTCCTCGACGGTGAACGGTCCCGACGACCCCTCCACGAACTCGGTCCCCTCCGGGGCCTCTTCCGGGCGGAGGACGAGCTGGTCGAGGGTCTCGTCGGTGATCACTCGCGGCGGCTCTTTGGGGTCGGCGGCCCGGGCGCCCTCGCCGGCGCAGGCCCCCGCGGCCAGCATGAGCACGGGGAGCAGGAGAACGATCGGTCGCGCTGGAGTCATGGCGTCGGGCGGATGCCCGACCGCAAGACTAGAAGGATGGACACAGGACCGTCAACGTGAGGCCGCATCAGACGGGTCTCGGCCGAGCTGCTCGGCACGCTCCCGTGCGGCGAGGGCATCGATGAACTCGTCGATATCGCCTTGGAGCACCTCGGCCAGGCGGTGGGAGGTCTGCCCGATGCGATGGTCGGTGACCCGGTTCTGGGGGAAGTTGTACGTCCGGATCTTCTCCGCCCGCTCCCCCGTCCCCACCTGAGCCCGGCGGGCGTCGGCCTCCTCTTGCTGCTGCCGCTCCTGCTCCATCTTCAGCAAGCGGGCGCGGAGATACCGGAGGGCCTTGTCCCGGTTCTGGAGCTGAGACCGCTCCTCCTGGACGGCGATGACGATGCCCGAGGGCTTGTGGGTCACCCGGACCGCCGAGTCGGTCGTGTTCACCGACTGGCCGCCGGGTCCCGATGAGCGGAACACGTCGATCTGCACGTCATCGGGGCGGATGTCGACCTCCACGTCTTCGGCCTCAGGGAGGACCGCCACCGTGGCCGTCGATGTGTGGATCCGTCCCTGCGACTCGGTCTCCGGGACCCGCTGGACCCGATGGGTGCCGGCTTCGTGCTTGAGCCTGGAGTACGCACGGTCCCCCTTAACCTCGAGCACGATGTCCTTGAACCCCCCGACGTCGGACGGGCTGGAGGACAGCACGTCGGTCTTCCACCGGTGGCGCTCCGCGTATCGGCGGTACATCGAAGCCAGGTCGCCGGCGAACAGCGCGGCCTCCTGCCCGCCGGTCCCCGCCCGGATCTCCAGGATCACGTTCTTCTGGTCGTTGGGATCCTTGGGAAGCAGGAGCAGCTCGAGCCGATCCTCGAGCTCCCGCGCTCGCTCCGAGGCCTCCGCGGCCTCCTGCCGGTAGAATGCCTCGGACTCCGGATCCCGCTCCTCACGGGCCAGGGTTCGGGCATCGTCGGCGTCGGCCACCGCCTTCCGGTGCTCGCGTGAAGCGGTGACGATCTCTTCCAGCTCCCGGTGCCGGCGGCCGAGCTCGCGCAGGCGCGATGGATCGGAAGCCACCTGGGGGCTGGACAGCTCCTTGGTCAGCTCCTCGTACGTGCTCTCGATCTCTTCGAGGCGCTCGCGCATGCCCTCATTATCCGTGAGCGCCTACTCCGGTTCCGGCACGGGCGGCGCGGGCGACTGCGCCGGCTCGCTCTCGGCCGGAGCAGACTCCATCTCCCGCACCTTGCGAAACGCGGCGATGGCCACCTCGATCTGGGTGTGGTCGGGTGGCTTGGTGGTGATCTTCTGGAGCCACAGGCCAGGGGCCATCAGGGCCCGCATGACCGGAGAGCGGTGGAACCGCGCACCCAGCCGGAGGAGCTCGAAGGCCAGGCCGGCGATCAGAGGGATGGCCAGCAGGCGCGACCCGATCCGCCAAGCCAGCCCGGGGTTCCCGAAGAACGCGAACACGAAGATGGTCAGGATCATCACGATCAGGAGGAAGTTCGTCCCGCACCGGACGTGGAGGGTCGAGTACTTGTCGACGGACGCCGGCTCCAGAGAATCGTCGTGCTCGAAGGCGGCGATGGTCTTGTGCTCGGCGCCGTGGTACTCGAACACCCGCCGGATCTCCTTCATCCGACCGATGAGCCACAGGTAGCCCAGGAACAGAAGCACCCGGAAGAGCCCCTCGGCGATGTTCAGCAACAGCCCCGAGCCCACCCGGTCCCGAGCGAGACTGGACAGGAACGCGGGGAATACCACGAACACGCCCAGGAAGATCATCAGCGCTACCACCATCGACACCGCCATCTGCCTGGAGGTGAGCTTCTCGCCCTCCTCCGCGGACTGATTGGCGGAGATCGTCAGGGCCTTGACCCCGATGGCCAGGGCCTGACCGAGGGCGATCACGCCCCGGAACCCCGGCCATCGAAAGATGCGATACCGCTTGGCGATGGAGTCGATCTCGTGGCCCTCGAGGTGGATGTCGCCGGCGGGCTTGCGAACCGCCACCGCCCACCGGTCGCGGCCGCGCATCATCACGCCCTCGAGGACGGCCTGCCCCCCGTAGTAGTGCTCCTTGGCCATCGGCCCATTGTAGGGGGGCCCTGTCCGATCCTCGCCTGGGAAGGGATGGCGGGGACCGGCGTCGAAATGTCCGCTTGACGCCCGCGCCCAGAGGAGGAACCGGATGGCCCGCAGAGGGATCCTGCTCGTTGCACTGCTGATCGGCATCGCACTCCCCACGGCCGAGGTCTCGGCCAACCAAGATGAACCGAGCGAGGCGGCAAGGATCGCCATGGCCCATCTGGGCGTCGATCCCGCCGACGTGAGGATCACCGACGAGTACACGTCCGACCACAACGGCGTGACGCATGTCTACCTGCGGCAGATCGTCGACGGCGTGGACGTCGCGGGAGCGGACGCAACGGTCAACATCCAGGACGGAGTGGTCGTCTACAGCGGGTCGCGGTTCATCGACCCCTCGGAGGCGACCGGTGAGCAGCAACTGAGCGGGGCCGCCGCGCTCGACATCGCGACCGCGGCCGTGAACACCGACCAGATCCGGGCGATCAGCAGGCCGGTCCTCCTGTACCGGGTGCTCGAGGACGGCACCGCTCGCCTGGCATACGACATCCAGATCCAGACCAGCCGCCACTGGTGGAACCTCTCGGTCGACGCCGAGAACGGCCGCATCATTCATCGGTACGACCTGGTGGACTCCGAGAACCAGGCGGCCATCGCCGCGACGACGGTCCGGCAGGAGAACGCCGACCTTGCAGCGGCGATGCTGGACCCGGTCCTCCCTCCGCACACCACCGATGACGGCTCGTCCTACAACGTCTACGCCATGCCGATGGAGAGCCCGAACGACGGTGACCGGACCGTCATCGAGAACCCGGCGGACGCGGACGCCTCACCGTTCGGATGGCACGACACCAACGGCCTGGTCGGCCCGGAGTTCACCATTACCCGCGGGAACAACGCCAACGCGTACGCCGACACGGCCAACGACAACGCGGCCGATCCGGCCAGCCAGCCAGATGGCGGACGCGGCCTGGACTTCAACCACCCGATCCCATCGTTCGACGCGACGCCCGCCGTCTATCGGGATGCGGCCGTCGACAACCTCTTCTACTGGAACAACGTCATGCACGACGTGACGTTCCGCTATGGGTTCACGGAGGAAGCGGGGAACTTCCAGGCTTCCAACTACACCGGCGCCGGCCGGGGCGGCGACGAGGTCCAGGCCGAGGCCCAGGACGGCAGCGGCGCCCTCAACGCGAACTTCGCCACGCCCGAGGATGGGATGCCCGGCCGGATGCAGATGTACCTGTGGGCCGACGTGTTCGAGACGCTGGGCCTCGGTCCCGAGGACATCGTGCGCGAGTACAGCCACCAGGTGCGCGACGGCGACCTCGACAGCGGGGTCATCGCCCACGAGTACGGCCACGGCGTCTCCAACCGCCTGGTGGGCGGACCGGACAACGTGAGCTGCCTGCGGACCCACGACGAGCGAGAGGGCGAGGGGTGGAGCGACTTCTGGTCCTACACCCTCACGATGCGGCCGGGCGACGATGGTGCCACCCCGAGGGGGATCGGAACCTACGTGATCTACCAGGACGAGGGGCGAACCTCGACGGGCATCCGGATCACCCCGTACTCGACCGACATGGAGGTCAACCCGTCCACCTACGAGACCATCAAGACCGCGGCCGAGCCGCACGGCGTGGGGTACGTGTGGGCCACGATGCTGTGGGATCTCTACTGGAACCTGGTCGACGCGCACGGGTTCAACCCCAACCCGTACGAGCCGTGGCACACCGGCGGCAACAACCTGGCGATCCAGCTGGTCGTGGACGGCATGAAGTTCGCGGCGTGCGAGCCGGGCTTTGCCGACGCCCGCGACGCGATCATCGCCGCGGACGCCGCGCTGACGGGCGATGTGGCGAACGGACTTCCCGGCCAGAACGAGTGCCTGATCTGGCGCACGTTCGCCCGCCGCGGTCTCGGCGTCGATGCCAGCCAGGGAGACTTCGAGAGCAAGACGGACGGGGTCGACGGGTTCCAGGTACCCGCCCACTGTGAGGTGGCCTGAGCGCGGATTGCAGGATGCGGTTCAGGCAGTCAGCCCGGGAACGGTGGGTCGGCGTGCCACCATTCTTGGAGTGAGCGACAACGTCCGCCGGCATCGAAGTGCAGGAGGAACATGCCGTCGAGCGTCATCCGTTGGCCGTTGGGCACCCACGTCAGCTCGGTGCGCCAGTGGACGAAGGCCCGGCTGCCGCCCACGGACAGGATCTCTGCGTCGAACGAGATGTCGTCCTGGGTGGGGATGATCTCCGACCAGTAGGCGTGGATGGCCTTCCGGCCCTCCATCACCTCGGAGAACGGGGTCTCCTGGTAGGTGGCGTCCTCGGTGAACAGCTCGACGGCCGCGTCCGGGTCCTTGGTCTGCCAGGCGCGGCCGTAATCCCCGAGCCAGCGCTTCAGCTGGTCGGGGTTCAGGACTTTGGCTGGGTCTGGCCGTACCGGCGCCGGAACCGGTCCACGCGTCCGCCGGTGTCCACCAGCTTCTGCTTGCCCGTATAGAACGGGTGGCAGACGTTGCAGATCTCCACGTGGATCTCCGGCTTGGTGGCCCGGGTCTCGAACGTGTTCCCGCACGAGCACCGAACCACGGCCTTGCCGTACTCGGGATGGATCCCCTGCTTCATGAATACTCCAGTCCGTAGTCCTCCATCAGCCCCTCGACATAGCGGTGGAAATGGAGGTGGTCGCTGCGAAACTCCTTCTCTTCTCCGTCCTTCTCAACGGTCACCACATCCGAGGCATTCCCGGAGCCGTCTCGCTCCTCGACCAGCTTGACCGGCTTCCAGCCGTCGCCGACTGCCTCGATGAGCTGCTTGAGCTCCGGGTCGTCCCCCCATCCCGCCATCCAGTTAGTCCCGCATGGCGGTCTTGGCGATCTCCTTGAGGAACTGCTCGTTCGACTTGGTAGACCGGATCTTGTCGATGAGCATCTCGATCGCCGCCCCGCTGTCCAGGGCGTGCAGCACCCGGCGGAGCCGCCACGTGAGGGCCAGCTCCTCGCTGGGCATGAGGCGCTCCTCCTTGCGGGTCCCGGAGGCCTCGATGTTGATGGCCGGGAAGATCCGCTTCTCGGACAGGGACCGGTC
>DAITPV010000106.1:0-7049 GCA_036833435.1 Actinomycetota bacterium
GGCCACGGAGTCGGGGATCCGGCTGGGGACGCCGGGCCCCGCCACGCTCGGCATGGACGAACCGGAGATGAAGGAGATCGCCGGGATGATCGGCGAGGTCATCCGTGCCCCGGACGACGAGGAGGTGAAGGGGCGGGCCCGGGAAGGAGTGGCCGAGCTGACCCGCAGGTTCCCGGCCTACCCGTAAGGGCTTGCTTCCCCTCGCGGTCGTCTTCTTCGTCAGCGCGGCCGCCGCGCTGATCGCCACACCGCTGGTTCGCCGGCTGGCGCTGCGGTTCGGCGCGATCGACCGTCCCTCGGACCGGAAGGTCCATCCCAAGCCCACGCCCACCCTCGGCGGCCTGTCCCTGTGGCTGGCCTGCATGATCGGGCTGGGGGTGGCGGCGCTGCTGCCTGCCTTCGACGGGATCTTCGCCGTTTCCTCGGAGCCGCTCGGAGTGGTGATGGCCGGGACCGTGCTGGTGGTCCTGGGGAGCTACGACGACGTCCGAGGGCTGTCGGTCCCCGCCAAGGTGGCCGGCCAGGTGCTGGCCGGCGGGTTGCTGATCCTCAACGGGGTGCAGCTGTTCTACATCTGGTTCCCGGGGATCGGGGTGCTGTCACTGGGCGGCGATCTGGCCGTGCCCCTGACCCTCATCTGGGTGCTGGCCATGATCAATGCGGTCAACCTCATCGACGGGCTCGACGGGCTGGCGGCGGGCGTGGTGATCATCGCCGCGCTGGCGTTCTTCGCGTACGCCTTCGAGACCGGGAAGCCCATCTTCGACGGGCCCTCTCCGGCCTCGCTGTTCTGCGTGGTGGTGGCGGGGGCGGCGGCGGGATTCCTGCCGTACAACTTCAACCCGGCCCGGATCTTCATGGGGGACTCCGGCAGCATGCTCCTGGGCCTGATGCTGGCCGCGGCCACCATCTCCGGCGTGGGACGTACTGACGCTCCCACCAGTACCGACCTGGCGGCGCTGGCCATCCCCGTGGCCATCCCGCTCCTGGTCCTGGCGGTGCCGTTCACCGACGTGCTGTGGGCCATCGCTCGCCGGCTCCGCCGAGGCCGGCCCGTCTATGCCCCCGACAAGGAGCACATCCACCACCGGCTCCTGGAGATCGGCCACACTCACCGCCAGGCAGTCCTGCTCATGTACCTGTGGAGCGCCCTCATCGCCAGCTCGGCGCTGGCCATCACGTTCATCCAGAGCCGGGCGGTGACCGGCCTGATGCTGGCCCTGATCGCCGCGGTGTTGGTGGGGACGGCCGTGCCCAGGATGATGCGCCGAGCGAACGGTCGAGTCCGCCCGTAGCCGGTATCATCGGTCCATGCCTGGGAGCTCCCTCTTTCGAGCATGCGCGGCCACCTTGATCGCCGCCGGATTGGTGCTGGGATCCGCCGGCGTCGCCGGTGCCGCCGCGGCCACCGTGACCCTGTCGGCCTCCAAGACCGACCTCCAGTACGGGGAGGTCACCAAGCTGACCGGCACCGTGAACCCGCCTCCTCCTGGGGGCTCCACCGTGGAGATCGTCGACGCCGCGAACCCCGCCCGGGTCCTGGCCACCGCGGCCACCGATGCGGCCGGCAACTTCGCCGTTGACCATGCTCCCGACGCCAACGTGGATGCGGTGGCCCGGTGGGCCGGGGACACCAGCGCCCCCGTGCCGCTCCGGGTCCACCCCCGCCTCGCCGCCCAGCTGGAGAACGTCCGGCTGTTCGGGGACGCCACGGTGTCGGGCCGGGTGGAGCCGCCGCATCCCGGCGGCGCCGTCCACGTCGAGCTCCTGGTGGGCAACCGGGTCGTGGCCCGGGAGACCGCCCCGCTGGGGCCCGGCTCCGAGTACTCCGCGGAGCTGGACATCGTCCGGTCCGGCACGTACCGGGCTCGAGTGTCCTTCGACGACGCCGACCACGAGCCCGCGGAGACCACCACCGCGGGCCGCAAGGTGGCCACCCCGCCACCCCTCCATTCAGGCTCGAACAGCGACTGGGTGCTGGCGTTGGAGAACAGGCTGGACGACCTGGGCTACCACGTGCCCCGTCCCAACAAGCACTACGACAACCGGACTGGGGACGCCGTCCTGGCCTTCCACAAGGTCCAGGGCATGCCTCGGGGCCAGAACGCCACCCGGCGAACGTGGAAGCGCCTGGCCGATCCCCGGATCCCCAAGCCACGACTCGAGAAGCCGGCCACCCACATCGAGGTCAACCAGAGCAAGCAGGTCCTGTACGTGGTCCGTCAGGGAGAGGTCGACGTGATCGTTCACGCCTCCACCGGCGCCGGCGCCGCGACCCGCGACGGGACGTTCCGGGTCCACCGGAAGCTCGCGGGGTTCAGCCCCGGCCATCTGTACTACCCCAGCTACTTCGACGGGCTCCGAGCGGTGCACGGGTGGCCCGACGTCCCTCCCTCACCGGCCAGCCACGGGTGCACCCGGGTCCCCATGTGGACGGCCAAGTTCCTGTTCGGGATCATGCACTACGGCATGGTGGTCAAGATCTACCACTGACCGCGGCCCTATCGGGCCGCGGGATCCGCCAGAAGCCGGACTACGTCTTCGACCAACCCGCGCTGGCCCTTCACCGCGTCCAGCTCGATCGTTCCGAGGTCGGGAACTTCAAAGGCCAGACGGGTCGTCAGTGTGTCATCCGCCGCGCCAAGGACGGACACTCCCGATCGATCCCATGCCATCATCGGCGGCCGTTTCAATCGTTTGCCGAAGCCGCTCAGCTTGTAGTCGAACACGTGGACCTTCGACGCGGTAACCACCAGCAGGACGTTCATCGGAAGCCCGCCCGATGCCTTCTTGGCACGCCGGTCCTTGGCCCACGTGTCCAGACCAGGTTCCTCGAAGGCCATGTTCACCGCTCCTGGTCGGGAGAAGATGGCGGCCGCGAGGATCGGCTCGCCCGGGACGTGCGGCTGCGCCATCTGCTGAAGCCTGGCCAGGGCCTGTCTCCCCTTGTCGTCCACTCGAGGGGTCAGCCGGTCAGGGCCTGGCAGAACTCCGTGAACGCGGCGACGTACAGGTTGATGTCCGCTTCGGAGTGCTGGACCGAGATCGTCCACTGCTCCTCGTCGCCGGGGGTCATGAACACACCGCGGTTCACCATCCACGGCCACGACGCCGCGAACAGCTCGGGGTTGCACTCCAGGAAGTCGCGGTAGTCCCGGAGCGGCTCCGGCCGGTACGAGACGCACCCCTTGGCCCCCAGGTCCACGGCGTGGGCCGGGATGCCATGGTCGGCGATGGCTCGGCTGCATCCCTCGGCCAGCAGCGTGCCCATCTTCCCCAGCTGCTCGTAGGCGTCCGGGGTGAGGACCTCGGTGAGGGCCGCCAGCCCCGCCGCCACCGACAGGGGGTTGCCGTTGAACGTGCCCATGTGGGCCACGCCCTTGGTGATCTCGTCCATCAGGTCCGCCCGTCCGCCGAACGCTCCCAGCGCCGCGCCGCCGCCGGTGGCCTTGGCGAAGCAGGCCAGGTCCGGCTGGACCCCGTACCGCTCGATGGCGCCGCCGGGGGCCACCGTGGCGCCGGACTTCACCTCGTCGTAGATGAGGACCACGCCGTGCTTGGAGCACAGGTCCTTGGCGGCCCGCAGGTACCCGTCCTGGGGGACCACGATGCCGACGTTCATCATGATCGGCTCCATGATCAGACAGGCGATCTCGTCGCTCCGCTCGTCGAGCACCTGCGCCAGCGCGTCGGCATCGTTGAATCGCACCACCGAGGTGTGGCGAGCGGTGTCGGCGGGGATGCCGCGCGACAGGGGAGTGGAGGCCGGGGTCTCCCGCCCGCCCATGGCGTCGGCGTTCGGGAGCACCGAGAACATCACCGCGTCGTGGTGGCCGTGGTAGGACCCCTCGATCTTCAGGACCGTGTCCCTTCCGGTCACCGCCCGGGCCAGGCGGATGCTCTCCATGGTGGCCTCGGTCCCGGAGTTGGTGAACCGGACGCGCTCGAGGCCGAACCGGCGGCACAGCTCCTCGGCCAGGGCCACCGCCGCCTCGGTGGTGGCGGCGAAGTGGGTGCCGGTTCGAGCGGCGCGCTCGATCGCCTCCGTCACCTTAGGGTGAGCGTGCCCCACGGCCATGGTCCCGAACCCGCCGTGGAAGTCGACGTACTCGGTCCCGTCAACGTCCCACACATTGCTCCCGGATCCCTCCCGGAGGTAGATGGGATATGGGTCGTTGGCCTGGAACGAGGAGGTCACCCCGAACGGCATCACCCTGGCGGCGCGCTCGTACAGCTGCCGGGAGCCTGGGGTTCGGTCGAGCAGCGCCGCGGTCTCTCGCGCCGCGAGCTCGCGGGCCTTGGCGGTGATCTGATCGTTCACCGGGCGCTCCGCCGCTGGAGGGGAACGGCCAGGAGCGCCAGGCTCACACCCACCACGAAGATGATCGTCCCCATCACGTTCACCTGAGGCGGAACTCCGAACCGGGAGGCCCCCACCACCCACAGCGGGAACGTCAGGGTCTGTCCCGCGTTGAACAAGGTGATCACATAGTCGTCCACGGACAGGGCAAAGGAAAGGACCGCGGCGGCCAGCACGCCGGGGAAGATCAGCGGGAGTGTCACGGTCCGGAACGCGGTCCACGGGGTGGCCCCGAGGTCCTTCGCCGCTTCCTCCCACTCATTGTTGAAGCCCGAGGTCCGGGCCTTGATGGTGACCACCACGTAGGAGATGTTGAACATGATGTGGGCGATGAGGATCGTGAGGAACCCGCGCTCCAGCGTGGTAGTCACGAACAGCGAGAGCAGGGAGGCCCCCAGGACCACCTCGGGCGTGGCCATCGGCAGGAAGATGAACAGGTTGGTTCCCGCTCGGCCTCGGAACCGGTGACGGGTCAGCGCCAGGGCGATCATGGTCCCCAGCGTGGTGGCCACCACCGTGCTGAGCGCCGCGATGATCAGCGAGTTCCGAAGAGCCAGGGTCAGCTCGGGGAAGTCGAACAGCTCCCGGTACCACTTCAGCGTGAAGCCCTGCCACCGGAAGTTGAACCGGCCCCCGATGTCGTTGAACCCGAACACGATCATGATGGCGATCGGTAGGAACAGGTACAGGATCACCACGCCGGTGTACACGGGGAGGACCCAGCCCTTGCGCTCCTTCCTGCCCTTCCGGACGGGGGGCCGCTCGAGAACGGCCTCGGCGCTCAACCGGTCAGCTCCTCGGTCCCCAGGACCTTCGCGTAGATGGCCACGGCGATGAGGATCCCGAACATCAGCAGGAACGACAGTGCCGCGGCCTCCGGATAGTCGTTGTTGGTCAGGTACTCGGTCTGGATGACGTTGCCGATCATCGTGGTGTTCACCCCGCCGAGGAGCTCGGCATTGATGAAGTCCCCGGTGGCGGGGATGAACGTGAGCAGCGACCCGGCGAACACCCCCGGGAGGGACAGGGGGAACGTCACCCTGAAGAACGCCTTGACCCTGCTGGAGTAGAGATCACTCGCGGCGTCGAGCAGCCGTTTGTCCATCCGCTCCAGGGCCACGTACAGCGGAAGGGTCATGAACGGCAGGAAGTTGTAGATCAGCCCGCCCAGCACGGCCACCGGGGTGGCCAGGACCCGGAACCCCTGGCCCACGATCCCGGCGTCCTTGAGCGTGCCGAGGACGATGCCCTCGTCGGCCAGGATGAACTTCCACTCCAGGGTCCGGATCACGAACGAGACGAAGAACGGCAGGATCACCAGGAACAGCAGCACGCTCTTCCACCGGCCCCCCCGGAACGCGATGGTGTAGGCCAGGGGGTAGGCGACCAGCAGCGTGACCCCCGTGACGATCAGGCCGTAGATGACCGATCGGATGATCTGGGTGTCGTTCCGAAGGAGGACCTCGGGATAGACGCTGAAGTTCCACGTCAGCCGGTATCCCTCCTCCAGCGAGCCCTGTTGAAGCGACACCGAGAACATGGAGATCGTGGGGATCACGTAGAAGATCAGGAGCCACAGGCCCCCGGGCAACAGGAGCCAGTAGGCCACGTTGAACCGCCGGCGGCGAGGTGCGGCTGTGCTCAGCCCTGGGTCACTTCCTGGAACAGGTCGTTCCACACCTGTTCCTCTTCGGTGTCCAGGAGCCGGTACGGGTGGGTCCGCGCCACCAGGTCTTCGGGCGGGAACACCAGCTCGCTGTTCGCCAGGGTCTCCAGGAACTTGTCGCCCTGCGCGTCCTCCTGGACGATGGTCTCGATGTCGACCGGCGACTCGTACCACACCCATTCGGTAATGTTCGCGGCGATCCGGGGCTCGTACACCAGGTTCATGAAGTTGTGCGCATCGGTGGGATGCTCGGCCCCGACGGGGATGGCCATGTTGTCGGTCCACCGGGTCCCGCCCTCTTCGGGGAGGATGAACCGGAGGTTGGGGTTGTCGAGCTGCAGGGCGAACACGTCTCCCGACCACGCCATCGACACCGCCAGGCTCCCGGTGGCCAGCTGGTCCGCGTAGTCGTTCCCGTAGAAGCCACGGAAGTTGTCCCGGTGCTCGAGGAGCAGCTGCTGAGCCGTTTCGGCGTCCTCGACCGTGGCGGTCTCCGGCTCGATCCCCGAAGCCAGGAAGGCGAAGTTGAACGTGTCCCGCATCTCCGAGAACATGCCCACCCGGCCGGCGAAGGCCGGGTCGAACAGGTCGTTGATGCTGGTCAGGTCCCGGCCGGTGATCTCGACGTCGTACCCGATGCCGGTGATGCCCCCGGCCCACGGGATGCTGTGGGCGTTGCCGGGGTCGTACTCCCGATCCTTGAACTTGTCCAGGGCGTTGGCCTCGAAATTGGGCAGCAGGTCGTGGTGGAGTCGCTCCAGGTAACCGAGCCTGCTCATCTTCTCGATGAGCCAGTCCGACACCACGATGATGTCGTAGCCACTGGGCTGCCCTCGGGAGAGCGGCTCGCGGATCGTGCCGAAAAACTCCTCGTTGTCGTTGATCACCACCTGGTACTGCATGGTGGCGTCGAACTGCTTCTCGAAGGTCTCCACGGTGGGGCTCACCGGACCGTTCTTGTCGATGTATAGGGGCCAGTTCGCCATGATGAGCTCGCCGGCTGCCGGCGGGAGCTCCTCGAAC
>DAITPV010000107.1:0-7049 GCA_036833435.1 Actinomycetota bacterium
TCAACTACTCCACGATCGTGGGTCACCTCGGTCCGGTCGGCACACCACCGGGTAGGACCTCGGTGAACCAGCCGTGTCCGCGAAGCGCCCACTCGACGACGGATCCCGAGCTCGGTCCGCCCGTCACCGGTGGCGCGTTCACGGACCTGGCCACCGATCGGCCGGCGAGCCCGGCGAACACCGTGACCTACACGGTGAACCTCAGCGACTGTCTGGCCTCGTTGGGAAGTTCCTGGACCTCAGGGGACGAGGTGAACATCAGCTTCGCCACGATCGTGCCTCGGCCGGGTGCGGGTGCCGGCGCGGGACAGACCGTGTGGTTCAAGCTGCCGTAACGTCATGGCGGCCACGACGAAGCCGTGGGGGGAGTCGGTCTCAGCCCGACTGTAGGTCGATGCGCCAGTGGTTGCACCGGAGCTGGCGGCCGGCGTACTCGAAGTCACCCTCGCCGGCCTTCGAGAACCCCGTCTTCTGGCAGATCGCGTTGGACGGTCCGTTGGTGACGGCCGGGAACGCGTAGATCACGTCCCAGCGTCTCTCCCTGCGGGCCCGGTTGAAGACCGCGCGAACGGCCTCGGTGGCCAGGCCTCGACCCTGGAACTCGGGAACGATCATCCAGCCGATCTCATTGATCGTCTGGCCGTTCCAGTCGTGATCCCACACGCAGACGGTTCCCGCCGCAGTCCCGTCTTCCGGGTCCGGGATGATCGTGAAGAACCAGATCCTTCCGGCCTCGACGTCGTCCACGATGCCCCGGAGCTTGTCCGCCAGTCCGTCGGGGGATAGGGGGCCTCCCAGCTCCGCCATCATTTCGGGATCGGTCAGCGTGCCGCGGTACAGCGGCAGGTCGTCCATGGTGATGTCGCGGAGCTGCATGGACTTCATTCTTACCAGGGGTCTGTCGGGTACGCTGCCACGCGAGCGCGATGCTGTTTCCGACCACCGACTTCGCGATCTTCCTGGTCGTCGTCTTCCTGGCGCACTGGCTCCTGAACCCGTTCCGGATCCGGTGGAAGCTGTTCATGATCGCGGCCAGCTACGTGTTCTACGCGTGGTGGGACATCCGCTACGTGTGGATCCTGGCCCTGGTCACCATCCTGTCCCAGGTCGGGGCGCTGTGGACGGCAGGTCAGGAGGGCCGGCGCCGGCGGGTGGCCGTAGCCGTGGCCGCCGCCGCCACCTTGGCTCCGTTGCTGTGG
This sequence comes from Actinomycetota bacterium, assembly GCA_036833435.1. Classification (GTDB taxonomy): domain Bacteria; phylum Actinomycetota; class UBA4738; order UBA4738; family CALAEC01; genus DAITPV01. Next base: position 1,200 of record DAITPV010000107.1, read on the forward strand.
TTCAAGTACTACGGCTTCCTGTCCTTGAACCTGTCCAACGGCCTGGGGGCCGTGGGCCTGGGATCGCCTCTCCCGCTGATGGACATCGTCCTGCCGGTGGGGATCTCCTTCTACACGTTCATGGCGGTCAGCTACGTGGTGGACGTGTACCGGCGGGACCTGGCGCCGGCGAAGTGGATCGACTACTTCCTCTACCTGTCGTTCTTCCCCCATCTGGTAGCCGGGCCCATCGTCCGGGGTGGGGAGCTGCTGCCTCAGTTCCGGGGGCCGAGGGACCCCAAGCGACTGGACGTGGCCGGAGCGGGGTTTCTGATCCTCGGGGGCCTGTTCAAGAAGGTGGTGATCTCTAGCTTCCTGGCGACCACCCTGGTCGATCCCGTGTTCGGCGATCCCGGCCGCCACGGGGCCATCGACGTCCTGTTCGCCGTGTACGCGTACGCCATCGTCATCTACGCGGACTTCAGCGGGTACACGGACATCGCCATCGGAGTGGCCCGGCTCCTGGGATTCAAATTCCCCCAGAACTTCAACCGGCCCTACACGGCTCGCTCGCTCCAGGACTTCTGGCGTCGATGGCACATGACGCTGTCGCGATGGCTGCGGGACTACCTGTACATCCCGTTGGGCGGCTCACGACGAGGGGACCGTCGCACCTCGGCCAACATCATGATCACCATGCTGCTCGGTGGCCTGTGGCACGGCGCCGCGTGGACGTTCCTGGTGTGGGGTGGGATCCACGGGCTCGGGCTGGCGCTGGGCCGGCGGAACCGCCTTCGCCGGGAGGCTCGAGGGCTGAAGCCGCTTCCCGACGACCCGAGATCGGTTCTCCGGCAACGGGTGGTGACCTTCCACCTGGTGTGCCTGGGGTGGGTGTTCTTCCGAGCCGACTCCATCGGGACTGCGGTCGGCGTGCTGTGGCGGTTCGTGGTGGGGTGGACCACCGGTCCGGTGTTGATCAGCCCGGTGGTGGTGTGGGTCATCGCCCTGATGCTGGCGGTCCAGTACCTCCCACGCCGGCCCGGCGAGCACCTCCAGGTGGCCTTTTCCCGGCTGCGGCCGGCGTTCCAGGCCCTGGCGGTGGCGGGAGTCCTGGCGGCGATCACCACGCTGGGACCGGCCGGCGTCCCTCCATTCATCTACTTCCAGTTCTAGGAGCGCGGGATGTCGGAGCGGCGACCACAGACGGAATCGGGGACCCGGCCCGGCCCCCGGCGGCTCCAGCCCGCGGGAGAGGCCCTGGTGATCATGATCGTCGGACTGCTGCTCTGGCTGGTGATCGAGGCGCCGAGACTGGAGCGAGCGGCCCAGGTGGCTCCGTTCGGCGCTCGGCGGACGGCGTCCCTGATCTTCCTTCGGCCGTTCGCCGCCTTGAGCAACGTGCTGGGGTTCGGCCGGCTCACCGGAGGCCTGGAGCAGGCTCTGGGGAAGGGCGAGCTCCGAGCCGGAGTGGAGGTCCAGGCGCCCCCTCCGCCTCCGCCCGAGGAGACGTTCCCCACGCCGCCGGGGCCCACTCCCGCGGCCCCGGCATCGCCGGTGCAGCCGCTCGAGGCCCTCCCGATTCCGTCCCTGGACAACAAGCTGCGGGTGGCGGTGGTGGGCGACTCGTTCGCGGTGGGCCTGGGCTCGGCGGTGGGCTCGGGCCTGGATCCCGACCGGGTGCAGGTGTCGGCGCAGGGAGAGCTGGCCACCGGCCTGGCCCGCCCCGACGCTTTCGACTGGCCGGACCGGGTCCGTCGGATCGTCCGGGACTTCCACCCGGAGGTCCTGGTGGTGATGCTGGGCTCCAACGACGCTCAGCCGATCAGCTACCCGGGCGGCCGGTTCATCTCCACGGGCAGTCGCGACTGGGTGCTGGCCTATCGGGCGGAGATCGAGGAGCTGACCTCCGTGGCCATCGAGGGAGGGGCCCGGGTGGCGTGGGTCGGTCTTCCCCCCATGAAGGAGGGGATCCTTCATCGGTGGGCCCGCCACCTGAACCAGGAGTACGCGCTGGCCATGGCGGCCCATCCCGAGGCCACCTTCGTGGATACGTGGGAGACCTTCGCTCGTCCGGACGGCAGCTACACGGCGTACATCCGGGACAACCAGGGGAGGACGGAGCTGGTCCGAGCCGCCGACGGCGTGCACTTCAGCGCCACCGGCTACCGGATGGTGGCCGACCTGATCATCGACCGGATGCGGGAGGTGTGGGGGCTGGACGACTCAGCGCTGGTGTGAGGAGGGCAGGTTCTCGGCCAGGGCCACCACGATCTGCTCCTCGAGCCAGCCGAGGTAGGCGTACACGCCGAACACCTGCGCTCGAGGATCGCCGTCCGGAAGCCCTTCCTCGTACAGATCCTCGGTGACGTCCAGCCTGGTCCCCAGGACCAGCCGAAGGTCGTTGATGGCCCCCATCCACGCGGTGAGCTGCTCCTCGTTCACTCGCCGGGCGTCCACGGTCTGCTCCACGATCTCCAGTGCCTCGCGCTTCTGGGCCAGCAAGTCGTCCCGGACCAGGCTCCGGTATTCGGCCTCGCGTTCGGGGTCGTCTTCGTAGGCCGGAGGGAACAACCGGCGGAGGGACGGGTCGTCGGAGTCGAGGAGGCCGCGGAGCTGGGCCGGGAGGCTCTTGAGCAGGGCTCGCTCTTCACGAGGGAGGCGAAGCTCGAAGTCTCCACGTCGAGTTCGGCGGACGCGAGGTCGCTCGCTCATCGCTCAGGTGTCCTGCTGCATCGTGGCCCACAGGCCGTGCGCGTGCAGCCGGGAGGTGTCGAACTCGGCTTTCTCCCGCGTGCCGTGCGAGACGATGGCCCGTCCATCGTTGTGCACCTGGAGCATCAGCCGATGGGCCTTCTCCCTGGGGTAGGCGAACAGCTTCTGGAACACGTACGTGACGTACGACATCAGGTTGATGGGGTCGTTCCACACGATGACGATCCACACCCGGTCGGGCTCTACGACGTCCTTCCCCGCGGGCCGGTCGACCTCGACGGGTGCGGTCGAGGCTCGGGTCATCATGGTTCAAGGGTACCCGTCCGGCCGCAAAATCAGGACACCCCCGAACACGTTGCGGTGCAACAACTATCGAGCGTCGCGAGACAGGATCCGGATGATCTGGTCCTCGATGCGAACCGCTCGGTCCTTGGGCATCCCCCTGGAGAGGATGGAGAACTCCGCCCAGGCATCCAGATGCCGGAGGAACACCCAGCCTGACAGAGCTGAAATCCCCGTGAGCGTCCCGGTCTTGGCGTGGACGGGGATGTGACGGAGGCGTCCCTGCATTGTCCCCTGGCCGGGACCGGGGAGGGACTCTCGCAACAGCTCTCCCCACACCTCGTCTTCGGCGATCCCCAGCAGCCGGACGATCGCTCGCGGCGAGACCCGGTTGGCGTACGAGAGTCCCGACGCGTCGAGGGACCGGACCCGGGCCCCGCCCGCGGCGGCGTAGCTTCGGATGGCCGCCGCGCCCTTGTGGATGCTTCCGGGAACCCCGGCGACCTCGGCCCCCAGGCGCTTGCCCAGGACCTCGGCGAAGAAGTTCGACGAGAACCGGTTGGTGTACTCCAGCAGGTGGATCAGCGGGAGTGACTGAACCTCGGCGATGGGGATCAGGCCGGGCGGTGCAGGGCCGGCGGCAGGCTCGCCGGTAACCCGGACGCCGGCCTTGCGCAGCTCCTTGGTCATGGCCTTGGCCGCTCGCAGCTCGGGGTCCCGGACGTGCTCACCGCCGGCCTCGTTACCCTGGTACGTGAGGGCGGTGGGCAGGGCCACCTGGGTCCGGGGGAAGTCCCGCTTCCACCCCGGTGCCCGCCAGTCTCGTTTGAAGAAGCCGGTGCTGCCGCTTACCGAGCCGTCGACCCGGACGACGCCGGCCGCGGCCACGGCCCTGGCCAGGTCTCGGAGGCGGGTGGGCCCGAGGGCCGGGTCGCCGGTGCCCAGGATCCACAGGTTCCCGGACACCACGCCCGCCGTCACCGGACCCGTGGCGGCCTGGGTCACCAGCCGAGCGTCGGGTCCCAGGCGATCGAGGAGGGCCATGGAGAGCAGGAGCTTCTCGTTGGACGCCGGGGTCCGCCGCTGAGCATCGGCGTGGCGATAGAGAAACCTTCCTTCCTCCACCACGGCAACGCCGATCCCGTGACCGTGAACCAGGCGGTCGATCCGGGCCACCCAGCCGAGCCGGGGGGCTCGCCGTCGTTCTCCCGCCCCGAGAGCCGCGTCGGCGGCACTCACGGAGGAGACGGCCACGGCGAGGATCACCGTGACCCGGACCGCGACTCGGAGAGGGCGAACGACCATCAGCGGAGGGCCATTGTGGCGGGGCACTCCGCCGGGCTCAAGGGTTGGCCCGGAACTTCATCTCCGGGCTAGTGTTGTGGACCATGCTGCTCGAGGGGAAGAAGTTCCTGGTCACTGGTGTCCTCACCCCGCACAGCATCGCGTTCGCGGTGGCCCGGATCGCCCAGGAAGAAGGAGCGGAGGTCGTCCTGACCGGCTTCGGCCGAGGCCGGTCGCTGACGGAGCGAACCGCCAGGCGGCTGCCCCAGCCTCCCGACGTCCTGGAGATGGACGTCACCGAACCGGATCAGGTCGCCGAGGTGGCGTCCGGCCTTCAGGAGCGATGGGGCCGGCTCGACGGGATCCTTCACGCCATCGCCTTCGCTCCAGAGGACGCCCTGGGGGGCAACTTCCTCCGGACCGGCTGGGACAGCGTGGCCATCGCGCTTCGAGCCAGCGCGTACTCGCTCAAGGAGTTGGTGGTTCCCCACCTTCCGCTGCTTCGGGAGGCTCGGGGGAGCGTGGTGAGCCTGGACTTCGATGCCACGGTGGCTTGGCCGGCCTACGACTGGATGGGGGTGTCGAAGGCGGCGCTGGAGGCGGTAACCCGGTACCTGGCCCGTGACACGGGCCGCGACGGCGTGCGGGTGAACTGCGTGGCCGCCGGGCCGCTTCGGACCATGGCGGCCAAGGGCATCCCCGGGTTCGATCGGTTCATCGACGTGTGGGAACGGCGTGCCCCGTTGGGATGGAACCCCACCGATCCCGATCCGGTGGCCGAGGCCTGTCTGTTCCTCCTGTCCGACCGGTCCCGGGCCATCACCGGAGAGATCCTCCACGTCGACGGCGGCTACCACGCCATGGGTACGGACCTGGAGCCTCCCGAGTCCTGAGCCACTAGGCCAGACGGGGGAGCATCCGTACCCCGTCTGGGGGACGACCGATCGGCCCGTCGTCGCTAGCATCGCCGGATCGTGCGCGTCCCCCGGCGCCGGATCGGTCTTGCCATTGCATTGTTGCTGCTGGTCGTGGGGTCCTCGGGGATCCGGAACGTGCCGCCGCGCGTGGCGGTTCACGGGCTCGGGGGCCCCGGCGTCCATCGTCACCCCGCCGGCCCGTCGCCGACCGTTCCCCCCGGCTCCCGGTGGTGCTCGGTGGATCTCCCCGCGCTCTACGTCATCGAGGGTCCCATCCCGTCGTCCTGGGCCCGCGCGGTCCGAAGAGCGTTCGGGTCGTGGACCGATCAGCCCGACTCCGCCGTGGCCTTCGCCCTGGCCAGGGTGGTGGGTCCAGAGGTCACCGCCGACGACGGGGTGAACCGGATCCGGTTCGTGCCGGGGACGGGCGTGGGTTCGGCCTTCGTGTACGGCCAGGAAAGCCGGATCACCGGATTCGACATCGAGATCAACACCCGGCGCACGCTGGGCACCAGGGGGCGGGGATACGACCTGGAGACCGTGGTGCGACACGAGGCCGGGCACGTCGTGGGGGTGGCCCATTCATTGTCCTCGGGCGACGTGATGTACCCGGGCCTTCGGCCGCGGACGACCAAGGACCTGGGTCCGGGCGACCTGGCCGCGAGCCGGGCCCTGT
>DAITPV010000108.1:0-6989 GCA_036833435.1 Actinomycetota bacterium
CATCGACGGCGACCCCGGTGGGCGCGACCCCGTAGAGCTGCCACCTGCCGGGCACACCCTTGAGTGGATGCTCACCGCGATCCTCGAATTCGAGGTTCGCTCCGGCCACCAGATCCTTCACGGTGGCCGTGACCACGACCTCTCCGGGCCCGGCGGCGGCCATGACCCGGGCCCCGGTGTGGACCGCGATGCCGCTCAGGTTCGAGCCGTCGAGCTCGCATTCCCCGAAGTGGAGCCCGGATCGGATCTCGAGCCCCAGCTCGCGAACGGCCTCAGTGATCTCGGCCGCCGCTCGGACGCCGTCGGCCGGACGATCGAACCGGACCAGGAACCCATCCCCGGCCGTGTCGACCTCGCGCCCGCCGAACTTCTTGAGCCGCTCGCGGACCAGGCCCCGGAACCGCCGCAGCAGCTGCTGCCACTTGGCGTCGCCGAGGTCCGCCGCGATGTCCGTGGACCTCACCACGTCCAGGAACAGGACCGTGGTCAGGATGCGGGTCTGGTCCCGTGGGGACATGGCCAGATTGTGGAGCAACGCGAGGCGGAACGCAGGCGGTTCAGGAAGGCGATCGGCGACGGGCGGGCCGCTCGAAGCGACCGAACACGGCGACCAGCCCGGCCAGGATGAGCGCCGAGACTCCCACCCACAGCGGGCGCTCCAGCCACCACCCCAAGGTGGTGTCGCCCTGCTGTCCGAACCCAAGCGGCCACAGAACCAGGATGGCCAGCAGGAACGCGGTCATGTGCCACAGGAACAGGGTCATGATCACGCTGTTGGTGTAGATGACCGCCTTCCACGGTCGGGGACGGGCCAGCCACCGCGACACGCGCACCCGGAGGAGCATGGCCAGCCCGATCGACCAGAAGCCCATGGCCATGAACGGGAGGGTGGGCGGATACGCGTTGCTGATCCGCTCCACATCGGTCCCCAGCAGGCTCTTGGGGTAGTGGCCGATGCCCGGGAACCATTCGTTGCCGGCGTCACCGAACACCGGATTGGTCAGGATGAGCATCGCGGCGAGCCCCGCGGCGGCGATGCCTAACAGCGCCCGGCGTGACATCCGGGTCATCCGCCCCTCCGCGTAGAAGAACCCAAGCTGGTGGGGGAGGAGGAACACGAACCCGACGTTGGCCCACCGAGCCCCCGGCACGCCCAGGGCGAACCCCAGCGCATCGGCGACGATGGCGCCCGCGACCATCAGTGCCGGGATCGCCAGGCCGAACCGCTGGTGGAGCCGGATCATCGCCGGCGCCAGGATGATGACGGAGGCGTACACGGCCAAGAACCACAGCGGGCCGAACGGCACGGTGGCCCCCGGTGGCTTCATCCCTCGGAGATACGGGGTGGTGGGCCGGCCCACGTCCGCCAGGTGAAGGATCACCTGGACCACCGCCCAGATCCCCACGAACACCAGGCTGGGACGGAGCAGGCGCTCCAGCCGGGACCGGTACCACGCCCAGATCGAGTCCCCGCGCTTCCGGAACGAGCGATAGGAGACCAGGTTGGCGAACCCACCGACGAAGAAGAAGATCGGCATCACCTGCAGGAACCAGGTGAGGATCCACAGCCATGGGGTCAGGCCGATGGCGCTGGTGGTGCCGATCAGGCCGCGCTGCCAGTAGATAACCCCGATCAGCCAGTGGCCGACCACCACCACCAGGATCGAAAGGGCCCGGAGGAAGTCCACGTACCGGTCCCGGGTGGCGGGCGTCGCTGCCGCCAGGCGATCGAGCTCCGTGCTCACGGTCTCTCGGTCCGTTCGACCATGTTCAGGGTCCATCGGTATCACACCCCGGCTGCCTGACAGCACGGTTCGGCCTGTGCCACCATGATTCGCCGTGCCCGAGAAGATCGATCTGCACGCCCACACCATCTACTCCGACGGGACGTTCACGCCGTCGGAATCGGTGAAGCTTGCGCTGGAGCGAGGACTCACGGCCCTGTCGATCAGCGACCACGACTCGACGGAGGGGTTGGGGGAGGCCTTCGAGGCCGCCGGTGGAACCGACCTGGAGATCGTTCCGGGAGTGGAGTTCTCCACGGTGAGCGACGGTCACGGGGTCCACATGCTGGCGTACTGGATGGACCTTGAGGATCAGGAGTTCCAGGGCGAGCTCCGGCGCCTCCGCGAGGACCGGTTCTCCAGGGGCGAGCGGATGGTGGAGCGGCTCCGGGAACTGGGCCACCCGATCACGTTCGAGCGGGTCCGCCAGATCGCTCAGGGAAAGAACATCGTCCGGCCCCACGTGGCCCAGGCGCTGGTGGAGGCAGGCGTGGTGCCCACCGTTGACGACGCGTTCACCCCGGAGCTGATCGGGAACGGCGGGATGGCATACGTGGAGAAGCACGCCCTCGATCCCCTGGACGCGCTGGCGTTGATCGAACGGGCCGGCGGGGTTGCGGTCGTGGCTCACCCCGGTCTGTGGCAGGAGGGCCTGGGGGTGCCGGACGAGCTGATCGAGCGGATGGCCGAGGCCGGGCTGGCCGGGATCGAGGCCGCTCACTCGGATCACACGCCGGAGATGGAGCGGAAGTACCGGGCCATGGCCGGCCGGCTGGGGATCGCCGCCACGGGATCGTCCGACTGCCACGGCACCCGGTACGATCCCGTCCGGCTGGGCCTGGTGACCACCGATCCGCCCGAGTTCCATCGCCTGAAGGCCCGGGCCGGCCGCTAGGAGGGACGGAGATGGCCAGGACCATTGCGGACACTGATGTGCTGGAGAGCTTCGACCCAACCACCGGCGAGCTCCTGGGGACGGTCCCCGTCACCCCGCCGGAGGCCGTCGAGCAGGTGGCCGCTGAGGTTGCCCGGATCCAGCGAGGGTGGGCACTGGTTCCCCTTCCCGAGCGCCTCCGGGTGATCGCCGAGGCCGCCGAGGTCCTCATCCGCCGCCGGGACGAGCTGGCACTGGCCATTACCCGGGAGAACGGCAAGACCATCGTGGAGTCCGGCATCGTGGAGATCGACAACGGCATCGCCACGTTCGACTGGTTCGCCAAGGAGGGGATGCGTCACCTGTCTCCCGAGCGGCTCCGCGAGCATCCGCTGACCAGGCCGAAGCGCCACTGGATCGTGTTCCGTCCGCTCGGGGTCGTCGGGGTCATCGCTCCCTGGAACTACCCGTTCATCATCCCCGCCGGGGAGGTGGCCCAGGCCCTGGCTGCGGGGAACGGAGTGGTCCTCAAGCCGTCGGAGCTCACCCCGCTGTCCGCGGACCTCATCGGCTCGGTGTTCGCCGAAGCCGGCCTGCCCGACGGGCTCCTTCGCGTGATCCACGGGACCGGGGAGACGGGAGCGGCCCTGTGTGAGGCCGGTCCGGTAGCCAAGGTGTTTTTCACCGGCAGCGGGGTGACCGGTCGGAAGGTCATGGAGACCGCCGCTCGCCACGGCAAGCCGGTGATGCTGGAGCTGGGGGGAAAGGACCCCGCTATGGTGTTGGCGGACGCCGACCTCGATCGCACCGTCGGCGGCGTGCTGTGGTCGGGCCTGTGCAACTCGGGCCAGACCTGTGCCGGCGTGGAGCGCATCTTCGTGGACCGAGGCGTGCACGACGACTTCGTTCGCCGGTTGGTGGCCGGAGCTCGGGGGATGGTCCCCGGGGATCCCAAGGACCCGGCCGTCCAGATGGGCCCGATGAACAACGAGATGCAGTACGGCAAGGTCATCGACCAGCTTGACGACGCTCTTGGGAAGGGAGCGCGGCTGGAGTGCGGGGGCCCACATGAGGTCTCGGGGCTGGCCGGACGGTTCATCGCCCCCGCGGTGCTCACTGGGGTCGATCCGTCCATGAAGGTCATGCAGGAGGAGACGTTCGGCCCTCTGCTCCCGGTCATGGCCTTCGACGACGAGGAGGAGGCCATCCGCCTGGCCAATGACTCTCCCTACGGGCTGGGGGCCAGCGTGTGGAGCCGTGATCTCCGCCGCGCTCGCCACCTCGCCGACCGGCTGGAGGCCGGCATGGTGTGGGTCAACGACCACACCTACTCCCACGGCCTGGGCCAGGCGCCCTGGGGCGGGGTGAAAGGGTCGGGCACCGGGGTCACCCACTCGCGTTTCGGGTTCTACGAGATGGTCGACAAGCGGCTGGTCTCCGAGGATCCCGGGTGGTTCCCCGACGGCTGGTGGCATCCGTATTCGGAGCGGATGCGCCGGGGATTCAACGGCCTGGTCGACGCCGTCCATTCGTCTCAGGGTGCCTCCCGGACGATCTGGGAGCGTCGAGACGACGTGATCCCGTTCCTCCGGGACCTCATCGGCCGACGGTAGCTCGTGACCGCACCCCTCGAGGTGGTGTTCCTGGACGTCGGCGGCCCGCTGTACGGTGACCGTCCCTACTACGAGGGCCTCCTGGCAGCCATCAAGGAGGTCCGGCCCGACGCCGACGAGGATGTGTTCTGGACGGAGTTCCAGGCCTGCCGCCGGGACCAGCGAGGGCCGTTCACCCGCCGCCTGGTGGGGCGTTTCCTCCCAGAGGATCGCTACGACGAGGTGTCGTCGCGAGGCCGGGAGCTGTGGACCTATCCACCGGAGTCGCTGCAACCTGATGTTCGCGAGGCGCTGGAAGCCCTGCGCGGGTCGTACCGCCTGGGGATCCTGGCGAACCAGGAGCGGTGGATCCGGAAGACCATGGCTCGTGACGGGATCGACGGGTACTTTGACCTGTGGGCCGTGTCCGCGGAGGTGGGAGCGGAGAAGCCGGACCCGGCCATCTTCGCGCACGCCCTGGCTCAGGCTCGTGTGCCGCCCGAGCGCTGCGCCATGGTCGGGGACCGGCTCGACAACGACGTGGTTCCGGCCAAGGAGCAGGGGCTGCGCGGCGTGTGGCTCCTCCGCGGCGAAGCGCCGGACGATCCCACCCTGGAGCAGCTGGAGCGCGCCGACGCTGCCATCCGCTCCCTGCTGGAGCTTCCCGAGGCACTGGCCGAGCTGTGACCGGCTACAGGGAAGAGGCCAACAGCAGCCAGACGCCGTAGGCGGCCAGCACCACGGCGCCCACTCCTCGTCCAGCCCGGCCCCGGGTCAGGAACACGGTGGCCACCACCGCGTACAGGACGGCCACGGCCAGGAACGCCGTGGCCCCGGCGCTGTCGACCTCGAGGGGGCGTACCAGCGCAGCGACACCAAGAACTCCTGAGGTGAACGCGGCCAGCGTGCCGAACAGGTTTCCGGTGGCCAGCTGGGGGTGTCCCCGCCGAACCGGCAGGACCTCGAGGAACACCTCGTCGATGCTGACCACGATCCCCAGGATCCCGGCGCCCACGAAGCCGGGCAGGAGGTCGGTCTCCCGGACCAGGCGTTCGGCGCCGCCGACGGCCACCCAGGCTCCCGCCACCAGGAGGATGAGGCCTCCCGCCACCAGGAGCCCCGCCCGCCGGCGACCTCCTCGGTCGGCTTTGGACTTGAGCTCGACACCCAGGGCTTCGGCGGAGCTCCGCTCGCGCAGAAGGACCGCCACGTAGGCGGCGTACACGGCGATCAGGAGGGCGCCTTCGGGCCGATCCACCACGCGGTCGGCCAGCGTGGTGGCCGCTCCCACCAGCGGGATGGCCGGGACCAGCACCATGATCGGAGAGGGTGACGGCACCGGCTTCCGCGAGACTAGGAGCGCCGCTCCGAATGCCGCGCTGAACAGGAACAGCACGGATCCGAAGATCTCTCCGGCGGCGATGGCCGTCTCTCCCCGGGCCGCCGCCGCGACGCCGGCTCCCAGGCCCTCCAGGTCGATGCCGAACAGCAGGGCCCCCAGGGCGAACGCCGGAAAGCGGGTGGCCCGAGCCAGGCTGGTTGTCCCGCGCACCGACGCCTCCGCCCCCGCGTACAGGATCGCGGCGCCCAAGGCGAGGAGCCCCACGGCCACGAGCATCGGCGCGAACGATACAGGGGACTAGCCAGAAGGAACTAGGCGAAATGCCCGAGCCGGCTCGGGCTCAGTGGTCGCTCTTGCCGGTGAACTGGAACGAGGAGATCTTCAGCGCGGGAACGCGGGAGGCCGCGAAGAAGAACTCGCTGGCCAGCTCGGTGTCCGCTCCGACGGCATCGACGTCTCGAAGGGCCTCGATGATCGATTGCGTGAACCGGAAGTTCTTCACCGGCTCGACGACGTTCCCATCCTCGATCAGCCACGTGCCGTCGCGGGTCATGCCGGTGATCACCGCCGCGGTGGGATGGACGATGTTTGAGTAGTGGAACCGGGTGACCAGGAGGCCGCGCTTCGTTCCGGCCACCATGTCATCGACCCGGGCGTCTCCGGGCTCCAGGAACAGGTTGAGGGGGAACGGTCCTTCCGGGTTGGGGGGCGGGAGCGCGTGGCCGGTGGTCTCGGTCCCCGCCTGCTTGGCGCTCCTCCGATCGTGAACCCCGCCCTCCATGACGCCCCGGTCCACCAGGGTGACTCGCTTCTTTGGAGTCCCCTCGAAGTCGAACGGCATGCCGATGGTCTGTGCGGATAGGGCGTCATCGACGATCGTCACCCGGTCGGACATCACCTTCTTCCCGATGCTGTCCGAGAAGCAGGATCGGCCCTCGGCGATGGCCCGCCCTCCGAACCCCAGATAGGCGAGGAACGCCAGCAGCGTGGCCACGGCCGGCGGCTCCAGGACGACCTCGTAGCGGCCCGGGTCCAGCTCGCGAGGCGACTGGCTCGCGCTGGCCTTCCGGAACGCTCGCCGGCCGACGTCGGCGGCATCGATGTCTCCGAGCGCCCCCGCGGTAACCTCCGCGAACCCGGACCCACCCTCTCCGCCGGAGACCACGGTCGACACGGTGGACTGGGTCAGGGCCGTGTGGGAGACCTGGCCCTCGGTGTTGGCCAGGGCAACCTCGCTGGCGGTGGTCTCGCACGCTCCCGCGGCGTGGAACCCATCCCCGCACTCGGCCACCAGGCCGGCTACCGCCTCGGCCCTGTCTCGTGGCGTGGTTGCGGCGGTGGCCTCGTCGAAGGCGTCGGGCCGCTCGGGGACGTCGGCGCGGGGGGCCAGGCCGGGA
>DAITPV010000109.1:0-6957 GCA_036833435.1 Actinomycetota bacterium
CAGGACTCGCCCGGTCGCGACCGAGGCGTGGTGCCGGCCGGGACAGGGCAGACAGCACCGTATGGCCTGATCTACCCGCCCACCGAGGAAGAGCTGGACAACATCGCCGACGAAGTCGCTCAGGGCTCCATGCCGCTCTGGCAGAGCCCTCACGGCGTGGCCGAGCTGTTCGCCGTCAACGTCCTGGGCTGGGACCCGGAGGACGTGGAGGTCGAAGACGCCGTGGAGGAGTTCCAGGCCGACGATTCCAGCACCGTGGTGATCAGCAACCCTTCCCTTGCGCGAGATCTCGGGTACCAGGAGGACATCCGGACCAGGGTGACGCTGCTTCGGCTCCCGTACTCCGACCTCGAGCTGTACGGGGTCCTCGCCGCGGTGAGTGAAGGGCTGACCCTCGAGCCGCTGAGTCCGGGTGACCCCGTCCCCGGACAGGGGTCCCTTGGGTTCCGAGGCACGCTCGACTTCGGCACGGACAGCGCCACCGTCGAGCTCGCATTCGACGGCGGGTCACCGATCTCAGTGCCGGTGACCGACGGGCAGTTCGTCGTCGAAGGAGGCATCCCCGGGGGACTGCAGCCACTCACGATCGTCTCGCTCACCGTGAAAGACGAGTCCGGAACGATCCTGTCGCTCTCCTCGTCCGCCTTGAGCACCGTCGTGAGCCAGGAGAGCCTGGAGGTCAGCCTGGGGCCAGCTCCCCCTCGAGTGCTCGACACGCTCGAAGCCATCTCCGAGGCTGCCGAGGCGAGGGACTGGGAAGCCCTCCGCGAACTGATCCCCGAGCGGGGGTTCACCTTCTCCTTCGGTCTGGCGGACGATCCCATCGCCTACTGGCAGGATCTCGAAGCGCAGGGAGAACCGGTGCTGGAGACCCTGGCCACCATCGTGCAGACGGAGCCCGCCCAGCGCAGGGGCGTCTTCATCTTCCCGGCCCCTGCGGCCGAGGTTCCCCAGGAGTGGGACGAGAAGGACCTCGACGTCCTGCGCGAGATCCACACCGAGCGCGAGATCCAGCAATTCATCGACGCCGACCTGTACTTCGGCTGGCGGGTGGGGATCGAGCGCAACGGGACCTGGGTGTTCTACGTGGCCGGAGACTGAGCCCGGTCCCGTACCATCACTGGCGTTTCCACATCATGGCAGCGCCAGCGGATGACTGACCCTCACGACGAGTTCGATCTGGAGACCGGTCGGAGACGGACGACCGGGCCAGTGTGGATCGGCGTGGGAGCGCTGCTCATCGGTGCGACATCCGTGGCGATCTGGTACACGGCCCTGAGGACGTCCGGCGAGGGCAGCAGGGTCCCACAACCCGGGCCGAGTGCATCCCCCGAACGGGACAGGCAAGCCCCCCTACCGATCGCGCTGGTCAACGGGACCGACACGGAACATCTTGAGGAGTACGTCGCCGCGATGCTTCGGGGTGCGGGCCGTCTCATCCGCCCGGACTCAGGCTACGAGATCCAGGAAGGATCACCTCAAGAGCCCCAGGAGACATCTCACAGAATCAGCAAGATGTTCTTCGCTCCTGCCCGGCGAGACGCGACTCTCAACTTGCGTCACCAGATGTTCCCCAGAGCCAGGCTGCGGCCGGCTCTGCCGGGAGAAGAGGACCTCGTGCGAGTGATCATCGGCGAGGACTTCTTGCGATATTGGGAGGACGAGCTTCAAGCCTTCCCCTTCGTCCGTGCCTTCATGGATCGGCGGCTGGAAGGCTCGGGCGCGGAGCGATTCCTCTCGGAGCAGGCGCTCGCGAGCTACAGCCGAGGAAGGGGCGGCCTTTCCCTCTATGGATACACGGCTCAACCGGGAGCAACCTTTCAAATCATCGGATGGAGCTTCGAGACCCTCATGGTGGGAATCGAGACCGAGGGGTCCGGACATCACTACGAAATGCTCGGCGTGGTCCAAGGGACCGAAGGCTCGCAGCGACAGCTCCTGATCTCCGGAGCGGGGCCGATGCCCGATCGCTTCCTCCGCTTCCTCGGTGTCGACTCTGAGGGGTAGCGCCTAGTCCACGATCAGGGCGGCGCGGGCCGGGGCGCCATCGCCGCCCATGATCTTCAGCGGCAGGCACACGAACGTGTAGCCGCCCGGCTCCACCTGGGAGAGGTTCAAACCTTCCACGATGATGGTCCCGCCTCCCAACAGCGTTTTGTGCACCGGGTGGTCGGGCCCCTCGGTCTTCTCCACGGACAGGAAGTCCACGCCCACGAGCTTCAGCCCTCGGTCCACGATCCACGCAGCGCCGTCGGGGGTCACGGCCACGTAGTCGTCGGGGAACGACGGACGGGACTGCGTCCACAGCTCGGAGTTCCGCGTCCGGCAGAGGAGCCGTTCGGTTCCGTCCGGGAGGTCGAGCGCCTCGAGCTCCTCCGGGCCAATGGTGTCTGCCTCGCGCAGATCGGACACCAACGCCGGGCCATAGAACACCTCGAGGTCCAATCCGTCGATGGGATCGGCGCCCTGGATGAAGTGGACCGGCGGGTCGACATGGGTCCCCGTGTGGGACCCCATCGTCAGCTCCGAGACGTTGGCCGGGTCCCCACGCTCCAGGAGCTTCGCACGCTCTACCGACACACCGGGGTCTCCCGGCCAGGTCAGCAGGTCGCTCCCGATCCCCAGCGAGACGTCGATGATCCGGCTCATCCCATCCTTTCCACGGTCCGGCTCCGAAGCACTGGCGAAACGGCCTCGCCCGCGGCAGGGTTATAGCAGGGCGCCCAAGGGAGGATCGATGAGAGCAGTCACCGTCCAGCCGCTCAAGGCAGGCACCGCCGAGCTGAGCGACATCCCCGAGCCGGATCCAGCCGAGGGCTCGATCCTGGTGGAAGCCGTTGCGGTGGGCGTCGACGGCACCGACCAGGAGATCATCGACGGCCAGTACGGGGAACCACCGCCGGGCAAGGACCGGCTGGTCCTCGGCCACGAGTCACTCGGCCGAGTGCTCGAGGCGCCCGCCGACAGCGGGGTCTCCGAAGGCGACCTGGTGATCGGCATCGTCCGCCATCCGGACCCGGTGCCCTGCCCCCAATGCGCGGCCGGCGAGTGGGACATGTGCACCAACGGGCAGTACACCGAGCACGGGATCAAGGGCCGCGATGGGTTCATCCGGGAGCGATACCGCCTGCAGCCGGGGAGAGCGGTGAAAGCCGACCCGTCGTTGGGCGACCTCGCCGTGCTCACCGAGCCGACCAGCGTGGTGGCCAAGGCCTGGGATCACGTCGAGCGGATCGGCAGCCGGGCCACCTGGAAGCCTCGCCGGGCCCTGATCACCGGAGCGGGACCCATCGGCCTGTTCGCGGCCATGCTCGGCGCCCAACGGGGGATCGAGATGCACGTGGTCGACCGGGTCACTGAGGGCCCCAAGCCCGCGCTGGTCGAGGACCGGGGGTGGTGCTACCACTCCGACCTCGAGCAGACCGAGGAGGGCGGGTTCGACGTGGTGATCGAGTGCACCGGTGTCGGAACGCTCGTGTTCCACGCCATCGAGCACACCGCACCCGGCGGGGTGATGTGCCTTACGGGGATCGCATCCAGCGATCGGAAGATCCCCATCGACGCGGCGGCTCTGAACAAGGACATGGTGCTTCACAACACCGTGGTGTTCGGCTCGGTGAACGCCTCCCGCCGCCACTACGAGCAGGCCGCCGAGGGGCTGGTGAACGCGGACCCCGCGTGGCTCGAGCGACTGATCACCCGGCGGGTACCGCTGGACCGATGGAACGAAGCGCTGGAGCGCGAGCCCGACGATGTCAAGACCGTGATCGCCTTCGGGACCTGAGTCGTGGGAGCCGAGGAGAAGGTCGAGAAACAGGGCGCCCAGGTCGACCTGCCGCCGGGGTCCATCCAGGTCCTCGAGGGCTCGACGTTCATGCTGTCCGACCCGCGAGGGGACGTCCTCGATGGATCGGTGGCCGGCCTCTACCACGAGGACACCAGGCACCTGAACCGCTTCGTCTTGACGGTGAACGGCGAGAGCCCCACCGTGCTGACCTCGAACGAGGTCGATTACTACTCGGCGGTGTTCTTCCTCACGAACCCCGACCTCGACGGGATCCCCAGCAAGAGCATGACGTTCCAGCGCCACCGGTTCGTGGGGAACGGGATGCGCGAGACGATCACCGTCCGGAATCACCTCCGGGAGCCGGTCCGGATCGAGCTGAGGCTGTCGGTGTGGGCGGATTTCGCCGACCTGTTCGAGGTCAAGGGAAAGGATTTCCGGAAAGCGGGGACCGCTACCCGCTCACACGACGCAGCCAAGAACACGCTGGGGTTCGACTACCAGCACAAGGACTTCCGCGCGGCGACCCGGGTCCGGTCGAGCCAACTGGCCCGGGTCGAGAACGACGACCTGGTGTGGGACCTGGAGCTTGAGCCGCTGGGCACCTGGCACACCGGCGTGCTGGTGACGGTGAACGTGGACGAGGAGGCCCTGGAGCCCACCCACGACACCTTCGGCGAGCCGGAGCGGAAGGCCACCGCCGTGCTTCAAACGTGGCAGGACGAGGTCCCTCAGGTGACCGGGGGCTACGACGTCGTGTGGCACATCATGGAGAAGTCCGTCGTCGACCTGGCCTCGCTCCGCCTTCATGCCTGCGTCGAAGGCAACGAGTTCTCGCTTCCGGCCGCCGGCCTCCCGTGGTTCATGGCCATCTTCGGACGCGACACGCTGATCACCTCGTACCAGTCGATCTGGGTTGGCCCCGACCTGGCCCGCGGCGCGCTCATCGCCCTGGCGGGCCTGCAGGGCAAGGAGATGAACGACTTCAAGGACGAGGAGCCGGGGAAGATCCTGCACGAGATCCGGTTCGGGGAGCTGGCGACGCTGGGCTTCAAGCCACACCGCCCGTACTACGGCTCGTCCGACTCCACGCCGCTGTGGCTGGTCCTGCTGTCCGAGTACTGGCGGTGGACCCGCGACGACGCCACGGTCCGAGATCTCAAGGACAACGCGCTCCGGGCCCTGGAGTGGATCGATCGGTACGGCGACCTCGACGGCGACGGGTACATCGAGTACCAGACGCGTTCGGATCAGGGTCTCCGCACCCAGGGCTGGAAGGACTCCTGGAACGGCATCCTGTTCGCCGACGGCACCATGCCCGAGGCCCCCATCGCCCTGTGCGAGTTCCAGGGCTACGCGTACGACGCGAAGCAACGGGCCGCGGAGCTGGCCGAGGAAGTGTGGAAGGACCCCGAGCTGGCCGCCCGCCTTCACGCGGAGGCCGACGAGCTCTTCGACCGCTTCAACCGGGACTTCTGGATCGACGAGCGAGGCGGCTACTACGCCCTGGGGCTCGACCGGGACAAGAGGCAGATCGACTCGCTGACCTCAAACATGGGCCACTTGCTGTGGTCGGGCATCGTCCCCGAAGACCGGGCCCCGGTCGTGGCTAGGCAGCTGTTCACCGAGGGGATGTGGTCGGGGTGGGGCGTTCGTACGACGTCCTGGGACGACGCCGGGTACAACCCCATCGGCTACCACATCGGGCCGGTGTGGCCCCACGACAACTCCATCATCTCCGCCGGCCTGTACCGGTACGGGCTCCGGGAGGAGGCCAACCGGATCGCCGTGGCCATGCTGGAGGCGTCCTCGTACACGGAGTTCCGGCTGCCCGAGGTGTTCGCCGGATACTCCCGCGACGAGGCCCCGTTCCCGGTCCGCTACCCAACCGCTTCCAGCCCGCAGGCATGGGCCACCGGCGCCCCGTTCCTGTGGCTCCGCCTGGCCCTGGGCCTGGAGCTGAAGGACGGGGAGCTGACCATGGATCCCCTGGCCCCCGAGGAGCTCGGCCGGGTAGGCCTCAAGGGCATCCACGCGCTCGGCCACCACTGGGACCTGTGGGCCGAGGGCTCTGATGGAGAGATCACCGAGGGGAAGGGAGGAGACCACCGATGAGGTTCGGGATCGTGGGGCTGGGGCGGATGGGGGCGAACCTGGCCCGCCACGCCATGGAGAAGGGGCACGAGGTGGTCGGCTTCGACCCTTCGGAGCTGACCCGCACGGAGCTGGCGAAGGAGGGCCTGGAGCCGGCGGCGTCGCTCGAGGAGATGGCCGCGAATCTCGAGACACCGCGGGTCGTCCTCCTGTACGTCCCGCACGGAGACATCACCGAGCAGGTCTGCCGGGACATCCGACCGGTGCTCGCCGACGGCGACATCGTGATGGACGGTGGGAACTCCCACTGGAAGGACTCCGAGCGGAGGTACGGCTTCTTCGCTGAGGCGGGGGTCAGGTTCCTCGACTGCGGGACCAGCGGCGGCGTCGACGGAGCGCGGACAGGGGCGTGCTTCATGGCCGGCGGTCCTCGAGAGGCCTACGAGATCGTGGAGCCGCTGCTCAAGGACCTGGCCATCGACGACCTCGGCGTAGTCCACGCCAGCGAGGCCCCGGGGAGCGGGCACTTCGTGAAGCTGGTGCACAACGCCATCGAGTTCGGAATGAACCAGTCGATCGCCGAGGGCGTAGAGATGCTCATGCGCTCCGGATATCCCATCGATCTCCCTGCGCTATTCGTGAACTGGAACCACGGGTCGGTGATCCGGAGCTGGCTAGTGGAGCTCATGGGTCAGCAGCTGGAGAAGTACCAGCCCGAATGGGATCAGCTGTCCACCTACGTCGAGGACACGGAAGAGGTGAAGTGGGTCCTCAACTGGGCCATGGACGAGGACATCCCCTCGCCGGTGATCGCGGACTCACAGCAGGCGCTCATGCAGTTCCGGGACATGGACTGGCCCGCGGCGAAAGCGCATGCGTTGCTGCGCAACGCCTACGGAGGCCACCCGATCCTCAAGGTGGGCGAGAAGAAGCCCCGCGCCTGAGGCAGCCTACTCGAGGGACGCGGCAGCGAACCCGACCTCGAACCGGCGGCACCACACCACCGCGGTGGTGTACCGGTCCAGGTCGACGCCATCCGGGAGCTCGTAGTTCTGGTTGCCGACGTTCCCCTTCAGCAC
>DAITPV010000110.1:0-6937 GCA_036833435.1 Actinomycetota bacterium
AGCGCGAGACCACGAAGAGGGGGCGGCCAACGTGCCGCCCCCTCTCGCTTGCCGCGTACCTAGCTCTGTTCCGCCGCGGCCTTCTGCTTCTCCTCGTCCAGCAGGACTCGGCGGAGGACCTTGCCCACCATGGTGGTGGGCAGCTCGTCCCGGAACTCCACGCTCTTGGGGGCCCGGTACCCGGTGAGCCCGTGCTTCTCGTCCCGGGTCCACTTGAGGATCTCGTCCTCCGAGGCAGCCTCGCCTTCCTTGAGGACCACGAAGGCCTTCACTGCCTCGCCGGTCTTGTCGTCGGGGATCCCCACCACGCAGACCTGCTTGATCTTGGGGTGCGTGTACAGAACCCCTTCCACGTCGGTGGGATACACGTTGAACCCGGACACCAGTATCATGTCCTTCTTGCGGTCCACGATGGAAAAGTACCCGTCCTCGTCCATCGTGGACACGTCACCGGTGTGCAGCCACCGGATGCCGTCCCCATGGACCCTGATCATGTCGTCGGTCTCCTCGGGCTTGTTCCAGTAGCCCTTCATGATCTGGGGGCCGGCGATGCACAACTCGCCCTGCTCCCCCTGGGAAACCTCTTTCTCCGGATCGTCGAGATCCACGATCTTGCAGTCGGTGTCCGGCAAGGGAAGCCCGATGGTCCCGAACTTGGCCTTGCCGTAGATCGGGTTGATGTGCGTGACCGGGGTGGTCTCGGTCAGCCCGTAGCCCTCCACCAGGTTGCCCCCGGTGATCGACTTGAACTTCTCCGCCACGGCCACGGGGAGCGGAGCGGCGCCCGAGAAGCACGCCCGGATCGAGGAGAGGTCGTAGTTCTTCGTCTCCGGCGACTCGTTGATGGCGATGTAGATACGAGGGACGCCGGGGAACAGCGTGGCCCTCTCCTTCTGGATGGCCTTGAGGGCCATCTCCAGGTCGAACCGGGGCAGGCAGATCAGCTTCATGGCCCGGGAGATGGCCACGCTCATGATGGCGTTGAGGCCGTAGGAGTGGAAGAAGGGAAGGACGGCCATGATCCCTTCCTCTCCATCCCTGACGTCCACGAACCAGGCGCCGGTCTGCCGGGCGTTGGACACGATGTTGTAGTGGGTGAGCATGGCTCCCTTGGACAGTCCGGTGGTCCCGCCCGTGTACACCAGCGCGGCCACGTCCTCCTTGGGGTTCACGTCCAGGGGCGGCAGCTCGCCGGAGGAACGCTTCACGAAGTCCGACCACCAGATCACGTCGGCGTCGGCGGGAACCGGCGGCCAGGCGCGACCCTCGTGCTGGGCTTCCTTCTTCTGCCTGATCGGGGCCAGAGCGCTGATCGGCCACCCCAGGTAGTCACCGATCTTGGTGACCACGATGGTCTTCACGCCGGCTTCCTTCCGTACCGCCGCGGCCAGCGGGTACAGGAGGTCCAAGGTGACGAGGATGTCTACCCCGGCGTCCTTGAGCTGGTGTGACAGCTCGCGCTGCGTGTACAGGGGATTGTTGCCCACCGGAACGGCTCCCAGGCGCTGGAGGCCGTACCAGGCCACCACGAACTGGGGAGAGTTCGGAAGCAGGAGCCCGACGCGGTCCCCCTTCTTCACACCCAGGGTTCGGGCGGCTCCCGCGAACCGCTCCGCCTCGGCCTTGAGCTGCTTGTAGGTCAGCCGCTTGGCCATCGGGGCGACCGGGAACACCACGGCCAGCGCGTCCGGGAATCGCTCGGCGCTCTCCTCGAGCATCGACCACACCGGCTTCTCCTCGTACGGCTCCAGCGAGGGTGGCACGTCGGGGGGGTAGCTCTTCACCCAGGGACGAGGACGCTCTGCCATTTGCACCCAGCTCCTTTCGGGCCGCACGGGGTTGAGCCTCGGATTATGGCGAACTGAGGCGCTCTCTCTCAACCCGGGTTGCCCTGGCCGGGGCCACGCCGTAGGTTCTGACCTTCGGTCAGAAGGAGTCGGATGAGCTGGGTCGAGGATCTCGGGAAGGGCGCCAGGAGGGCTCTGCCTCCGGTCGAGGGCGAGGTCCGGGCGCCGGGCCTTCGGGCCCCCGTCGAGGTCATCCGGGATCGGTGGGGGGTTCCCCACATCTACGCCGAGAACGACCACGACCTGTTCTTCGCTCAAGGCTATGTGATCGCCTCCGAGCGCCTGTTCCAGCTGGACTTTCTCCTCAGGCTGTCGACCGGGACCCTGTCCGAGATGTTCAGCGAGCTCACCCTGCCCATCGACCGGTTCGTGCGCACGGTGGGATGGAACCGGGCGGCCAGGTACCAGGCCGAACGGTGGGACCAGCGCTCACACGACATGGCGGCGGCCTTCGGCGGCGGCTCCCGGGCCTGGGTGGAGACCATGCCCGAGAAGCCCGTCGAATACCAGGTCCTGGAGTCCGATCCGTTCGTTCCTCCGCCGGGTGAGGAGAGCTACTACGGAGCCGCCGGCGCCACGTTCATGGCCTGGGGGCTGTCCCGCAACTGGGACCAGGAGCTCCTCCGGGCGGAGATCGCCGAGCGATGCGGCCCCGAGGTCATGCGGACCCTGTTCCCAGACCTGGACACCGAGTCCGCGATGGTGGAGGCGGGGAAGGAGGGCGGGTACGACCGGATGGCCCTCCTCCGCGACGCCATCCTCCCGCCGTCGGGACAGGGATCGAACAACTGGGTGGTGAACGGCTCCCGAACCCGGACCGGCAAGCCGCTCCTGGCCAACGATCCCCACCTAGCCATCGCGGTGCCGTCGATCTGGTTCGAGTGCCACCTCACGGCTCCGGGGATAGACGTGGCCGGGGTTTCGTTGCCCTTCACCCCCGGCGTGGTCATCGGGCACAACGACCGCATCGCCTGGGGGTTCACCAATACGGAGGGCGACGTCCAGGACCTGTACCTCGAGCGCCTCTCCGAGGACGGCACCAGCGCCGAGTACAAGGGCTCCTGGGAGCCGCTCACCGTGCACCGAGAGGAGATCCGGGTCCGGGGAAGCGACGAGCCCGAGATCCTGGAGGTCAGGGAGACGCGCCACGGCCCGATCCTGGACTCCTACATGGTGGGGATCGCGGACCCCGTGGTGGTGGAGAGCGGCATCACCCGCACGTACGCACTGCGATGGGCCGGCGCGGAGCACGGCATCCAGGGATCCACGGTCTACAACCTGGACACCGCCGGGAGCTGGGAGGACTTCCGGGCCGCGGTGCACGACGCGTGGCTGTGCCCCGGCCAGAACATGGTGTACGCGGACATCGACGGGAACATCGGGTACCAGCTGACCGGCCTGTACCCCATCCGGGCCCAGGGCGACGGGACGGTGCCGGTCCCCGGGTGGACCGACGAGTTCGAGTGGGTGGGGTGGGTCCCGTTCGACGACCTTCCCCGGGCCTTCAACCCCGAGGACGGCTTCCTGTGCACTGCCAACAACAAGATGCACGATGAGGGATATCCCCACAACCTCGGACGGGACTACCTCCCCCCGTTCCGGGCCCGGCGGATCGCGCAGCTCATCACCGAGCGGGAGGTGCACGACGCCGAGAGCTTCGCGGCCATCCAGCAGGACACCGTGTCGCTGCCCGCTCGGGCCATCGTGCCGGAGCTCGTGTCGGTGGAGCCCCAGGGCGACCGCCAGAAGGAAGCCATCGCGCTGCTGGCCGAGTGGAACCACGACGTTGCCGCGAACTCTCCAGCCGCCGCGATCTACGAGGTGTGGTGCAAGCACATCGCCGAGCAGGTCCTCAGGCCACTCCTGGCCGACGACGCCCTGTTCACGCACTTCTTCGGCCGTCGGCAGTGGACCAACGCGTTCCAGTATCAGGTGCTTCCCAACCTGCTGGCCTATCCGACGGCACGGTGGTGGGGCAGGAACGGGGTCGAGGCGCGAGACGAGGTGCTTCGCCGAGCCCTCGACGGCGCTCTCGACGAGCTCACCTCAGCCTTGGGAGAGGACGTACAGGCGTGGCAATGGGGGGCACTCCATCGCGCTCGGTTCGCCGGTCGCCTGGCGATGATCCCCGACCTGGCCGAGCTGTTCACCGCCGGCGAGGTGGAGATGGGGGGCGACGAGCAGACCATCCTCCAGGCCATGTTCGAGCCCGGCTGGTCCTACGACGTGGTAGTGGCCCCATCGTGGCGCCAGATCATGGATCCATCGGACTGGGATGCCTCGGTGGGAACCCACACCGTCGGTCAGTCCGGGCATCCGGCCAGCACTCACTTCGCCGACCTCCTGGATCTGTGGGGGACCGGCAGGCACCACCCGCTCCCGTTCTCTCGGGATGCGGTGGAGGCGGCTGCTGAATCGACGCTGCGACTGCGGCCCTAGAACTGGGCCGGCAGCAGGTTGTCCAAGTAGAAGAACGCCACGAACAGGATGGCGATCACCACGGCCAGGATCAGGAGCCAGTACACCACGGCCAGTACCGGGTTCCGGGGCTGGCGGCGACGAAGGAACCCCAGCATCAGGCCGGCGTCGCCACGGTGACGGACGGGAGGGGGAGCCCGCCCTCGATGGCCACGTCGGCTGCTTCCACGTCCAAACGGATCCCGAACGCGTCGACCGCGGTGCGGAGCCGGTCGATTCCAGGGCCGGAATCGAACGCCGACGACAGCGAGCTCTGGTCCCCGATGGCGGCGATGCGATACGGCGGGCTGTGCAACGTTCCGTGCAGCAGCAACGTGTTCCCGGCGCAGCGCACCGCCGAGCCCGCGGTGAGCCGTTCGTCGTTCACGGACATCGCTTCGGCGCCGGCGGCCCACAGCGCGTTCACCACCGTCTGGATGTCTCGCTCGTGGACCACCAAGTCGTTGGGGTCGCCGGTGGGCGATCGAGCGGCCGAGCTGTCGTCGAGCGTCACCACCACGCCCGGTCCCTCGAGCCCGGCGGTCCCCGCCGACACCGAGAGCTGCCGGACCTCGTCGTCCAGCTCACCGGACCCATCTCCCGTCCCTTCCAGGGCCTCGATCTGCTCCTCGAGGTCCCGAACCTCGCCGCGCAGCATCCGGACCCTGCCATCCTCGGCGCGCACCAGATCCGCGAGCTCCAGCCGCCGGATGGCTCGCGACGCGGCCCGGGGCTGCAAGGCCGCGGTCACTGCCAGGAAACCGACGATCCCCGCCGCCAGTGGCACGGCGACGCGGGGGGAACGGGCCTGCATGTCGCTATGATAGGCGCCGCATGCCGAAGTCGAAGTCCAAGCGGCGCCGTTATCAGCCCCCACCGAAGCCCAAGCCGAAACCAAGTCCTCGGTGGCTCGGCCCCACCATCCTGACCATCCTGTTCGCCGGAGTGGCTGTGATCGTCCTCAACTATCTGGGGGTGGCGGAGGTCCTGCCAGGCGCCCCCCGGAACCTGTACCTGTGGACCGGGCTGGGAGCCATCGCCGTGGGATTCGGGATGGCCACCCAGTGGCGCTAATCACAGGCGTGTGATTATCCCCACCGTTTTCCACACTGTGGAGAACTCCTGATGCCCGTCTACGAGTACCGATGCAAGGCCTGCAACCACGAGCTCGAGGAGGTCCAGCGGATGGGCGCCGGCCCCCCCGGCCCCTGTCCGGAGTGCGGCGGGGAGCTCAGGCGGGTCTACGGGCGGGTGGGGGTCCGGTTCAGCGGATGGGGGTTCTCCAGCACCGACTCCCTGGTCCCCGAGGACCGACCCCGGAAGGACTTCCGTCGGCTCCGGGAGAAGGCCGAGGAGATCGCGGACTCGGGGTAACGGCCGATTCGGGCGTTACCGCACGGTTCGTGCCCGGCGTACCATCCGACCGTGAGTGACCTCACCACGGACGCGGTCGCTGCCGGACGAGTCGCGCTCGAACGTCACGCATGGTCTGAGGCCCACGAGATCCTCACGGAGGCCGATCGAGCCGGATCCCTGGACGGTGAAGGGCTGGAACTCCTGGCCTCGGCCACCTACTGGTCCGGGCATCCGGACGACACCATGGAGGCCTTCGAACGCGCCTACGGCGCCTACCTGAAGGAAGGGAACACTGCCGCCGCGGCGATGGCAGCGTTCCGAGTCGGCGAGCAGCACGGCATGCGGATGGCCCTCCCGCAGGCACAGGCCTGGGCGGTTCGGGCGGAGCGGCTGGCAGAGGATCTTCCGGAATCTCCCGTTCATGGCTGGCTGGAGTGGATGCGGGGGCTGGTGGCCTGGTTCAACGGAGACTTCGAGGGTGCCATCACCCACTACGACCGAGGGGTCGAGCTCGCCATCCCGATCGAAGAGCGAAACCTCCAGGTCATGTGCATCCACGACAAGGGACACGCCCTGTGCTTGCTGGGGAGGATCGCCGAGGGCATGCCCCTTTTGGACGAGGCCATGGTGGCCGTCGTCGGAGGGGAGCTGGATCCCGAACCGGCCGGCTACGTGTACTGCGGGATGATCGGGATCTGCTCCAAGCTCGGCGACTACCGGCGGGCGGCGGAATGGACCGTAGCCACTGTGCGGTGGTGCGAGCGTCAGTCCGTCCCCGCATTCCCCGGGGTCTGCCGGATCCACAAGGCCGAGCTGTTGAGGCTCCGCGGGTCCCTGGCCCAGGCAGAGGAGGAGGCCCGTCTGGCCTGCGAAGAACTCCCCCGATTCAACTTCTTCTCGGGGCTGGGCCCGGCGAACTATGAGATCGGAGAAGTGCGCCTCCGTTTGGGCGACTACCACGGCGCGGAGGAGGCCTATGCGCGGGCCCACGAGTTCGGCTACTTCCCTCAACCGGGTTTGTCCCTCCTCCGGCTCGCGCAGGGGAACGTGCAGGCCGCCGGGGCCGGGATCCGCCAAGCATTATCCGAAACGTCCGGCAACCACTGCCTGCGGGTCCGCCTCCTGGCCGCTCAGGCCGGCATCGCCTTGACCGCGGGGGATGTGCAGACCGCCGCTGCGGCCGCGGACGAGCTCGAGCCCATCGTCGCGCAGTACGAGACCGCCTCGCTGCAGGCAATCGCCTCCGGGGTGCGGGGAGCAGTTCAGCTCGCCCAGGG
>DAITPV010000111.1:0-6849 GCA_036833435.1 Actinomycetota bacterium
CGTCTCCGCCTCCGTCTCGGTCTCAGGGACGACGGTGGTCGGAACCGGGGCGCCGGGGATACGGCTGCCACCCAGGAGCGAAAGGACGAGCACCGAAGTCACCATCGAGAGGGACAGCAGTGCTGCGATGAACGCAACCAACCGGCCACCTGGCCGCGGACCCGCGGCGAACGCGGCGGGAGCGAGAACGGGAGCCGCGGGGTCCACTCCCTCGACCCTGCGAAGGCCGATCCGTCGGGCCTCTCCGAACCTCTCAGCCCCGGTGGGCTGGGCGCCGTTCACCGGGCGGAGCCGGCGAAGGTGGTCCCCCTCGTCACTCACGATTTAGGGCGATCGACCGACGCTGTGGGAGCTCACGACACAAAGACTACCCTGAGTGAGCCGACGGCTCAAAAGCGACAAATTCGTGCAGGGGGCTCAACTCCCCGTTCGGGTCCGCCGACCGGCCGCGGGCCAGGGCTCCCCGGGCCTTCCCCACGTGCGTTCGCCACTCGTCCGCCGCGTTCTGGAGCATGGAAGTTGCTCGGGCCACCTTGTTCTCCAGCGTCGCCTCCATCTGGGTCACCAGTCCTTCGATCTCCACGAAGCACGCGGTAGCGTCCACCGGCGCTCCATGACGTGCGGACAGCGTGTACAGCGCCAGCGCAACCGGGAGCGCCGTGGCATACGGAACCAGCACCACTCCACGGGCGAACGCGTCGGCGTGGGCCTTCCGGCACACAGCGAAGGCCGCGTCGGGAACGGCGGCAACGGCGAACGGCGTGGTGAGGGCGGGGTCGAGATAGGTGGCCACCTCCTTGCTCCTCCGGGCCACCTCGTCCTCGATCCGGCGGCACAACGCCCGCGCGGCGTCGGGATCGTCCTCGGTCTCGAGCATCTCCAGCTCCCGAGAAGCGGTCCACTTGGAGTCGATGGGGAGCCGACGTCCGTCCGGAAGCGACAGGGCGAACTCCACTCGCTTGCCTCCCACCGCGAAGTCCCTGACCAGCATCCCCGGTGGGAGAAGCGACAGGGCTTCCTCGAGCAGGTTCTCGCCCGGCCGGCCCCGCGCACCGCCGCCCAACAGGACCGCTTCCAGCCGCCCGATGGTGGCCCACCCGTCTTCCTCCGCCCGGCGGCGGGCCTCGAAACCGGCTCGCACGGACTCCACGAGCTCCCGGGTCCGGCCCAGGTCTCCCCGCAGATCGAGGTCGTCGCCTTCCCGCCGGCCAAGGGCATCCGCCAAGCGGGCGATCTGGGCAGACTGGGCCTCCATCCTCGCCGTGACGTCGCGGGTTCCGCCCCTCCGGAGCACCGCGACCAGCGCCACCACGGCCGCGCCCAGCAGGATCAGCAGCATCAGCTCGGTCGTCGTCATCCCCTCACCTCCGCTCCAAACATTAGGAGGGGGGTGTGACAAGAACCGGGGCCCTAGGCGTCCTGGCCGAGGCCGGTGATCCGGCGAAGCGGGGAGCCTGCCGGGCGATAGATCCTGGGCCGGTCCCGGAAGAGCTCGTCGAACCGCGAGGCCAGCTCCCCCACCTCCCAGCGACCGGGCTTCTCCAGCTCCGCCACCGGGGTCCACCCCTGGTACAGCTCGACCAGCCCGCCGGTGATCCCGAACACCTGCCCGGTGATCCCGGAGGCCTCGTCGGTGCACAGGTACGCGACCAGCGGAGCCACGTTCTCCGGAGCGAGCGGATCGAAGTCGCCCTCGACCTTCAGGTCGCCGAAGGTCTGCTCCGTCAGTCGGGTCCGGGCTCCCGGGGCGATGGCGTTGACGGTCACGCCGTACCGCTCCATCTCCATCGAAACGATCTGAGTGAACGCCGCGATGCCCGCCTTGCCCGCGCCATAGTTCGACTGTCCGGCGATCCCCAGCAGCCCACTGGTGCTGGAGGTATTGACCACCCGGCCGCCGGTCTCCGCCCCGGCCTTGGACCGGTCCCGCCAGTGCGAGCACGCCGCCTGGGTGCACAGGAACGTCCCGCGGAGGTGGACCTTGATCACCGCGTCCCACTCCTCCACCGACATGTTGAAGATCATCCGGTCCCGAAGGATCCCGGCGTTGTTGACCATGGCGTCGAGGCGCCCCCAGGTGTCCAGGGCCAGCTCGATGGCCCCCCCGGCCCCGTCGGGCTCGGAGACGTCCTCGTGATGGGCCACCGCCTCTCCACCAGCGGCTCGGATCTCCTCAACGACCTCGGTGGCCGGCCTGGAGTCCTGCCCGGTGCCGTCCCACGCTCCACCAAGGTCGTTGACCACGACCCGGGCGCCCTGGGTGGCGAGCAGCAACGCCTCGCCGCGCCCGATGCCCCGTCCGGCGCCGGTGACCACCGCGACCTTCCCTTCGAGGCGGCTCATGTCAGCGGACCATACCGCTCCGGAACACCGAAGCGCCGGGGCTCTCGCCCCGGCGCCCGATGATGATGAGGGTGCTTCCTATCTCGCGTACCGGATCAGGTTCTCGAACACCCGGTAGCCCGTATACGTCACCGAGTAGGAAGCCAGCCCGTACGGATGGTGGTTCTCCTCGGTGGGATCGGGCAGCAGGGCGCCGGCGATCCGGATCGTCCCCTCCCCGAACGGGAGCTCGCCGAGCGACACGCCGGTGGTCGCGGCGCTGTTCTGTTCCGTGGTCTCACGGATCAGGGTCTTGGCGGCCACCGTTCCGCCCGCGGCGGTCCAGGCAGCCTCGTCGACGATCCAGTTCGGCGAGTCGCACTTGTCGGCCGTGCACGACGCGTTCCCGGACCCGCCGGGGCCCACGTAGTAGCCAAGAGGAACCGGCTCGTAGGTCTGGTGCCGGTTGTCGAACGTGACATCGCCGACCGTCCCGATGCCCTCGGCGGTCCCCTCCATGTTCACTCCGGCGGCCAGCGGGTGCCGGTCGTACGTCGGCCCCTGGCCGTCGTCGAAGTCCATCCACCCGGCGTAGAAGTACCCGCCCTTCACCGCCGCGGGGTCGAATCCCCCGACCAGCTCGGGAAGCCCCTGGATGGCCGCGTCGGTGAGGACCAGGTTGCCTCCGCCCGCCGCGAAGTTCGACAGGGTGGTGAGGTAAGTCTGCCTCCGCGCTGCGGTGAGCGACTGGGGCACGAGGTCGTTCGCCACGACGACGGTGTCGTACTGGGCCAGCTGCGAGGGCTTGCCCAGGATCTGGCCGGGAGTGAGCCCCGTCAGCCGCTCCCGCTTCGCGGTGTAACGGTTGAGATCGGTGAAGAAGTCCATCCGGGATGCGTCGTACGGGGCCTGCTCGGGCTCGGGGTACGCAGCGTCCCTGCTGAACGAGATCTCGTAGCGCACCGGTCCCACACGCGTCGCGCTGGGCCGGATCTGGTATGGACCCGGAAGAGGGTTGTTCAGATCGATCCGAGCTCCGGCCTGCGAGTAGGTGGGGCTCTGGTTGAAGTACCTGGCCACCTCGTGGCAGCCCTCGGGGTCGCCGATGTGCTCGGGCGGCCCGCAGTAGTCCAGGATCATGAAGATGCTGGCCACGCCCGTGCCGGTGCATGCCCCGATGCCCTGGGCATTGGCGCAAGTTGCCTCGATCGACAGCCCGGCGTTGTACACACCGTCCTCGGTCCCCTTGACCTCGAACGGCACGCCCTCGCCGGAGATCTCCGTGGCATTGATGTCGTCCTGGGTCGGGTAATCGGACACTCCCCCGTCGGCGATCGGTGCGCCCGGGTCCGTGACTCGCTCGCGATCCAGTACGTACGCCACCCGGCCGCCGGGCTCGAACGTGACCGGCTTCTCGAACAGCAGCGAGGAGATCTGCGAGTAGATCAGGCCCTTGTTGCCGTCGATGTGGAGCTGCTCCAGTCCCGGCTCAAACACGGTGTTCGGAGCGAGGTGGGACAGGGCCATCTCGTTGTTGATGCCCACCCCGTCGAGCCCCTGCGATGATTCCATCCAGTCACCGAAGGACCCGGTGACCTGGTAGTTGATCGTGTCCCACACCGTGCCCCACTGGTCTGAGCACATCTGGGCGGCTGCCTCGGACACCAGGACCCCGACGGGCTGCCGGAGGACCGGGCACTCTTCCCGAGGAGCGATCAGCGGGCTCCACGCCAGGCGGGCCTCGGAGTCCCGGAACGTGGAGATCGACGTGTCCACCGTCACGGCGTTCTTCCGATAGTCACGCTGGCTGGCGCCCAGCAGGGTGAACGAGAACGACCGGGCCGTGGCCATCCCGTGGAGGTCGATGCCTCCGGCGAAATGCCCGTCGGCGGTCTGATCCCTGACCCACGACAGGAACGTCGAGTAGTCCTGGGTCTCCGGCTCGCTGAACGGCGTGTACTGCGCCTCCGTGTAGCCGATCGCCGCCCAGTCGCGGTTGAGGTCCATTCCGTTGCCGTTGTATCGCTGGAAGAACACGTTGCCCTCGGAGACTTCGCCGCGGTGCCAGCCGTCCGGGTTGGAGAACACGAAATACGCGACGCCATTGTCCAGGACCTCGCCGGCCGTGGGCCCGGAGTCGGAGGGCTCAAGGATCCGCTTGGGGAACGGTCCTTCCGAGGCACATGCCGGTGCGGCCTCAGGGTCCTCCTCGCAGGCCGCCCAGGTCACCAGGTCCTCGATGGCCCGGATCCCGCCCTCGAGTCCGGCCCGCTCGATCCCGTGGATCGACAGGGAGTAGGCGAAGTGCTTCCGGTCGGCTTCGGGAACCGGTGACTCGCGGTCGGTGACCTTGATGACGTACAGGTCCCGCCGGTCACGGGAGAGGTCGGGCTGGGGAAGGCCGGCGGACTGGAATTCGCGGTTGGCGAAGGCCGGATGATCGCCGAGCATCGTGCGGAGGTTGATCACCTGGAGGTAGCGGCCGAACTTCGATTCCAGGAACTGGAGGCCGGACACTGCCTCGTTCCACTGCACGTACTGGCCGGCGCAGACCTCGCCCTTGGCCCATGGGCTGGTCCCGGGCCCGCCGCTCATGCATCCGTGCGGATCCGGAAACACTCGGCCGTACAGCTCGTAGAGCTCATCGTTCGCGGCCACCGGGGTGGCGACCACCGGTGGAGCTGCGGCTCCCACGATCAGGCCACTGGCGACCAGTGAAAGAGTGACGAGCAGCAGAACTTGACGACGCTTCGGCATTGAAGCTCTCCCTCCCAAAGGATTCCCATGAGGACTATTCGCCGCGCCTTAGTGATTTCCCTTCCCTGTGGCCGGTTGTCGGAGGGGCGCGCTAGGCTACGGCCTCGGGCCACCCCCCCGGCCCGCGCGAGGGAGGCGGTCTGTGCTCGATCTGGTGAAGGAAGCGGTGGAAGCGGCCCGAGCCGCCGGTGCCGACTACGCGGACGCCCGGTGGGTCACCGAAGAGACCGAGTCGGTCTCCGTCAAGAACCAGGAGATGGAGGGCATCGACCGGGCCCACTCCGAGGGGGTGGGGATCCGGGTCCTGGAGGGCGGGTACTGGGGCTTCGCCGCTTCCGCGACCTCCTCCGAGGAGGACGTCCATCGAACCGCACGCCTGGCGGTGGAGATCGCCCGGGCGGCCTCCCGGCTCCCGCGTGAGCCGGTCCGCCTGGCCGAAGTCGAGCCGGTGGTGGCCACCTGGGAGACCCGGGTCCAGGAAGACCCCTTCGCGGTGTCCCTCGAAGAGAAGGTGGCCCTGCTCATGGAGGCCTCCCGCCGGATGCAGGGGGTGAAGGGCCTGGCGTTCGCCGAGGCCATGCTGGACCTGTACCGGAAGCACTCCGCGTTCGCCTCCACCGAGGGCGCCGCGGTGGAACAGACCATCACCCACACCGGGGCCGGGATCGAGGCCACCGCACTCGGTGAAGGAGAGCTCCAGCGACGCTCCTTCCCCAACTCGTTCCGGGGTCACCTCTCCGCCGCGGGCTATGAGCACGTCCGGGCCATGTCGCTCCTCGAGGAGGCGGAGCGCACGGGCACCGAAGCCGTGGAGCTCCTGGCGGCCAAGGACTGCCCGTCGGAGGAGACCACCCTGGTCCTCGACTCCCAGCAGATGGTCCTCCAGGTGCACGAGTCGATCGGACACCCCATCGAGCTCGATCGGGTGCTGGGGATGGAGGAGGCCTACGCCGGCACGTCGTTCCTTTCACCGGAGGACCGCGGCCGGCTTCGCTATGGATCGGAGCACGTCAACGTGACCGCCGACGCCACCCTGCCCGGCGGGCTGGGCTCGTTCGGGTACGACGACGAGGGAGTCCCCGCTCAGCGGATCCCGGTCATCGAGGAAGGGATGTTCCATGACTTCGTCTCCAGCCGGGAGACGGCGGCGATGATCGGGGGGATCTCCAACGGCACGATGCGAGCCGACGGGTGGCAGAACCTGCCGCTGATCCGGATGACGAACATCAACCTCGAGCCGGGCGAGGGCACCCTGGCCGAGCTGATCGGCGATACCAAGGACGGCCTGTTCATGTCCACCAACACGTCCTGGTCGATCGACGATCGCCGGGTGAACTTCCAGTTCGGCTGCGAGATCGCCTGGCGCATCAAGGACGGCAAGCTCACCGAGATGTATCGCAACCCCAACTACACCGGGATCACCACGGAGTTCTGGGGATCTTGCGACGCGGTCGGCGGCCACGAGGAGTGGACCGTGTGGGGCACACCGAACTGCGGCAAGGGTCAGCCCGGGCAGGTCGCTCGGGTGGGACACGGCACCGCGCCGGCGCGCTTCCGGAACGTGCGGGTGGGAGTGCGCTAGTGCCGGAGCTGGTCGGCCCCGACGAGCTCCGGAGAGTGGCGGAGGCCGCACTGGATCTGCCCGGTGCGGACGGTGTCGAGGTCCTGGTGGTCCACGACTGGACCGGGCTCACCAGGTTCGCCGACTCCGCGATCCACCAAAGCACCTTCCGAGAAGACACCGGGATCAAGGTGCGGGTGGTCACCGGC
>DAITPV010000112.1:0-6823 GCA_036833435.1 Actinomycetota bacterium
TCCGAACGACTGGCCCTGGAGGCTGTCCACGACCAGGACTTCACGGCGGCCGCCGTTCGGGTGGGCCGCGGACGGGAAAGCGGCCTCGAACGCCCGGCCGACGATCAGGTCGACCAGCTCCCCCTCCGTGACGTCGTTCGCCTCGAACGTACCTTGGGCCCGGCCGTCGCGGAGGACCGAGATGCGGTCGGCGATCTCGAGGACCTCCGACAGGCGATGGCTCACGTACACGACACCCACGCCGCGGTCCCGGCACCCGGCGAGCGCCCGGTGCAGCGCCTCCACCTCGTGCGGACCGAGGGCCGTGGTCGGCTCGTCCACGAGCAGCACCGCCGGGTCGGAGACGAGCGCCTTGGCGACCTCGAAGAGCTGCCGGTCGGCCAGCGAGAGAGATCCCGCCGGGGCGTCCGGGAAGAGCTCGATGTCGAGATCGAGCTCCGCCAGCTTTCGCCGCGCCCACCGCTTCCGACGCCAGAAAGGTGGTCGCTCGTCCGGCGGCGCCGCGAGGTACAGGTTGTTCTTCACCGGCTGGGCCTGGATCTGCGAGGTGTCCTGGTAGGCCATGGCCAGGCCCAGCTTCCGCGCCTCCGCCGGTGAGTCGCGGCGGAGGGTCCGTCCCCTGATCCGGATCGTGCCGCGATCCGGGCCGACGAAACCGCTGGCGATCCCGAGGAGGGTCGACTTCCCGGAGCCGTTCTCGCCGACGATGGCGTGCACCTCGCCGGCGCGGCAGTCGAAGCTGACGTCGGTCAGCGCCCGGACCGCCCCGAACTGCCGGGACACGCCCGACAGCTCGAGGACCAGGTCACCGGTCGTCGACCCTCCTCCAGAACCGCCTTCGCTCATCCCTCGGGATACATCTCCGCGAGCACGTTGTCCGGCACCAGCGAAGTCCCGGACACGGTCGGCGTCACGCGGTTGGGGTCACAATCCGCTGCCGTGACCTCCCGCATGACGTGGGGAACCGTGATCTCTGCGGGGATCTCCGCACCGGCGATGTTCAGCATCGCCGCCGTGACCGCCACCCGCGACTGGAAGTTGCCGCCGGCCGAGTAGAAGATCCGGTAGCTCGGCTCATCACGCTCGGCCCAGTCGCAGAACAGGGTCTGCTCGTCCGTCCGCACCGCGATGGTGAG
Source organism: Actinomycetota bacterium (assembly GCA_036833435.1). GTDB lineage: Bacteria > Actinomycetota > UBA4738 > UBA4738 > CALAEC01 > DAITPV01. Next base: position 1,137 of record DAITPV010000112.1, read on the forward strand.
GTCCTCCACCGGAACGTCCAGCTCGCTGTACGCATCCAGGGCCGTGTACAGCCCGTCGGCGTACTCATAGGCGTAGCCCTTGATGTCCGGGTCCGTCGACAGCCAGCCGAGGACCGTCTGCAGCGCGAAGTCGTTCACCCAGTAGGTGTCCGCCGGGGGACCGACCAGGTCGATCCCGCCCTCCAGCGCCGGGGTAAGGCACTGCTGCCACCCCGCCGACAGCGCGTTGCCGGGCGTCCCGCCCATCACGCCGATCGTCCCGGAGCCGACCTCCGCGTTGAGGACGCTCGCGAAGCTCTCGCCGAGCGCGCACAGGTCCTCGCCGACGATCGTGGTGTAGTCCTCACCGGGGGTGAGGGCACCCTCCTCGCCGGGGAGCCCCACGTAGCCCGCCGAGTACGGGATGTACGGGATCCCGGCTGCTTCCGCCTCGAGGATCGCGGTGGCGAGGTTCGTCCCCTGGTCCGGGTAGCCGATGATGAAGTCGACGCCCCGCTGGATCAGGAACCGGATGTCCGCTTCGGCGACCGCCGGATCCTCGCTCCACTGCGCGTCCCGGGAGACGATCGTCCCGATCTCCGGGTAGGTGAGCGCCTGGAGGATGGCCTCCATGTGGGTCACCTGCCGCCAGACGTTGCCTCGGCCGCCGTCGGCGACGCCCATGACGAGCTCGCCGCCGCTGCCGGTCTCGCACTCGACGTTGTTCCAGCAGTCCATCGCCGTCGCGATCGTCGCGTCGTCGACATCCTGGTCGGCGCGTGCGATAGCCGCGAGGACGATGTCCGGCACGCCCTCCACCGGGCCGAGCGCCTTCTCCACCAAGGCCGGGTCCGCGTCGGTGCTCTCACCGAACTCTGCCAGCGGCCCGCTTCCCGTGGTGGTCGTGTCGCCCCCGCCGGTCGTGCCACCCGAGCCGGAGTCGCCGCCCTCACTGGTGCATGCCGCTGCCACCAGCAACACCATGACGACGACACCCAGATATCTGATCCGCTTCATGCTCCTCCTCCCCTTGCTCCGAATACCCGTCACCGCTCGCGGGACTTCCTGGATCCCCTCCTCCTTTCTCGATGCTCTCAACCGTCGTCCAACCTGCCGATCGCTGCGACGGGCGCCGGCCGTCGTCGCTCGCGGAGCACCTGCTCGACGCCACGGATGATCCGGTCGCCCGACACCAACATCCCGCCGATGATCACGAGGCCGAAGACAACGAACTGCAGGGCCGTTGGAAGGCCCATCACGCGCATCATCTGGTTGAGCCCCGCGAGGAAGAACGCGGCGGCCCAGGTGGACAGGGGACTGGCCAGACCCCCGGTCAACGACGCGCCGCCGATCACGACCGCCGCGATCGGGCCGAGGAGATACGGCACCCCGAGACTGATGCTGGGAGTCTTGAGGAATGAGGCGAGCAGGATCCCCCCCACCCCGTACAGAACCGCGGCCAGCACGTAGGCCGAGACCTGGTTGAGGTTCACCCTGAGCCCGGCGATCCACGACGCCGTGGGGTTCGCGCCCACGGCCTGGAACCGGCGGCCGTGCGTCGTGAACCGGAACACCACGATGAGCACGAGCGTGATGGCCACGCCGACCCAGAACGTGCGCGCAACGCCGAGGAACCTGGTGGACGTCCACTCCGAGAGTCCCGCCGGGACCGGCGTCTGGATGGCGACCCCCGTGTAGTACCGGAACGCGATCCCGGTCACGATCTGCCCGACCGCAAGCGTCACGATGAGGGCGTTGAGCCCCAGGCCCCCGATAAGGATCCCGTTGACCAGCCCGACCAGCGCCGCGAACAGGAGGGCCACGCCGATCGCCGTCCACAGCCGTTCGTCGGATGCGTTGCCGACGCCGACGGTGACCACCGCGGCGAGGGTGAAAGTCCCGGGGACGCTGAGGTCGATGCCCCCGGTCATCACGACGAGCATCTGGCCCAGCGCCGTGATCGCCAGGAACGTGCCGAAGGGTGCGATCGCCCGCAGGCTCGGCGAGCTCAGCGTCTCGGGAGCCCAGATCCAGGCCACCACCGCCAGCAGCGCGATCGCGATGTAGACGGGGAGGTAGCGTGACGCGACGACGAACGCGGTGACCGTCGAGGAGGCGCTCCGGCGCTCGCTCACGTCGTCCCCCCCGATGCCGCGCCCACGACGAGTCCGGCGGCCGCAGACACGCGTTCCCGTGCGGTCGTCGCCAGCTCGCGCGCCCGGCGCACGTCCGCCTCGATGACGCCGTTCCGCATCAAAACGCGGCCTCCCGCGATCACCCAGTCCACGTTCGAGGTATCCATCCCCCACACCACCGCGCCGATCGGGTCGTTGATCGGGAAGACGTTGGGACGGTCGGTCCGGAGCACGATCAGGTCGGCCTGCTTCCCCGGCTCGAGCGAGCCCGTCTCGCCGCCGAGGCCCGCGACCCGGGCGCCCTCGGCCGTGGCGGAGCGGATCACGTCCCGCGTGCTCATCAGCCGGGGAAGGCCGGCCTTGCCGGCGAGCTTGCGGTCGAAGATCGTGGCGTGCTGGATAGAGATCGTCGCTCGCATCTGCGCGAACAGGTCGCCGGGAGCCACCCGTTCGTCGTCGACGCCCAGGCCGGGCCGGATGTGGCGATCGATCAACCGCTGGATGGGAGGCGACCCAAGCCCGCCCGCCATCTCGCTCGACGGCGCCAGCGAGACGGACGCCCCGGACGCGGCGATCGCATCGAGGTCCGTGTCATCGAGGTCCAACCAGTGGATGAGCGTGACGTCCTCGCGCAGCAAACCCCGTCCCCCCAGATCGGCGAGGGTTCCGGGGCTCGCACCGGCACCGGCGTGGGCGTGGATCCGCATGCCGAGCCCTCGGGCTGAGCTCCAGTCGTCGGCATCTGCGGATTCACCGGACCCGAAGGCAACGGTGGTCGACGGCCCCGCCAGCTCGCCGAAGCGGGACAGGAGGTCTCCTGCCGAGGGCCCCGCACGCTCCTTCGCGCGCGTGCCCGGGGCGTGGACGAAGACGGTACGCAGCCCCGCATCGGCGTGCGCCTGGAGCGCGGCCTCCGCGAGGCCGTCCCCCGCCGGGAGGTCCGACCAGTCGACGATCGTCGTGATCCCGGACTCGACCGCGCCCAGCAGGCCGATCAAGGTCGCCGCGTAGACGTCGTCGGGCTCGTAGTGTCCCCCGAGCCCTTTCGCCGACGAGTCCGTCCCGCTCGCGCTCTCTCCGAGGTTGCGGAACAGCGACCTCCACGCGTGGCGATGAGTGTCGACGAAGCCCGGCATGACGATGGTGTCCGTCGCGTCGACCGCCTCGGCGTCTCGGGCCCGCAGGCTCCGGCCTACCTCGGCCACCAGACCGTCCTCCAGGAGGACGTCGGCCTCCGCGAAGTTCGGTGTCTTCGCGCCGAGCGAGAGGACGCATCCGCCGCGGAGCAGGATCCTCGCGCTCACTCCAACCTCCCGGGCCCCGCCGGAGCGCAAGGTCCCCCGGTCACCTTCGAGGTCCCGTCCCCGAGGCGGTGGTGCCGACCTCGGCCATCGCGCCCCTTCCGAGCGAAGACCATCACTGGCACTCTTGAAACAAGAGAGCGCTCCTCACACTTCTGCGACGAAGGCTCCTCCTTGCGTTCAGTCATACTACGCACGTTCCAGCAACAGCGCTAGCGGGCTCGTCGGGGGGCGGTAGTCCGGCTGGAGGGAGCTAGGGAGAGGCTCCCGCGATCTGCCGGAACACCGACTCGTACGCGTCGATCATGGTGTCCGCGGAGAACAGCTCCTCCACCCGCTTCCGGCAGGCCCGGGGATCGATCTCGCCGAGGCGCTTGATCGCCTCGGCCGCGGCGGTCCCGTAGTCCTCCACCGGCACGATGAACCCGGTCTCCCCGTCGGCGACCACCTCTGGAACCGAGCCGCGGGGAGTGGCGATGACCGGGGTCCCGGAGCACATCGCCTCGGTCATCACCAGGCCGAACGGCTCATCCCAGTCGATCGGGAACAGCACAGCCCTGGCCCGGCCGATCAGGTCCACCTTCTGCTCGTGAGGGATCTCCTGGAGGATCTCGGTGCCCGGCGGAAGGATCGGCTGGATGTCCTTCTCCCAATGGGTGCGTTCCACCGGCTCGGCGATCTTCACCGCCATGACCAGGGGGAGGCCGGCAGCCTCGGCCGCCTGGATCGCGCGCACGGGTCCCTTGTCGGGGTTGACCCTGCCGAGGAACAGAAGGAAGTCGTCCTTCTCCTCGCGGAGCGGATACTCCGAGACGTCGATCCCGTTGTAGATCACCCCGGCATAGCGAAGATCGGGCATCAGGTTTCGTTGCGCCTGGCTGAGAGCCACGAACCACACTCGGTCCGCCACGCCCTCGTAGATCGCGCGCATCTCCGGGGTGAACGAGCGATGGAGCGTGTGCACCACCGGGCGGTCGACGAGCCTGGCCGCCACCATCCCCGACCAGTACGTGTGCTGATGGATGAGGTCGAACCGGGACGGATCCCGGTGCGCCAGCAGCTGCTGCACGGTGTCGTGCCAGATCGAGTTGTTGAACATGGGACCGGGAGCGGTCTCGAAGGCGAACTCCAGATCGGCCTTCGTGGTGGAGTCGCCGGTGGCGAACAGCGTGACATCGTGTCCGCGATCCACGAGGCCGTCGGAGAGCAGCGAGACTACCCACTCGATCCCCCCATACCCCTTGGGAGGCACCGAGACCCACGGAGGAGCGATCTGAGCGATCCGCATGATTGGCCGACGAAGGACCGACCGCTATGCTAGCAGCGGGAGGCGGCCACGACGCCTGACGACGGACGGGAATCGAACACTCAGGACCTCCTGCCACAGGAGGTCCTCCAGCGAGTCGAGGAGATCGGGACCGCCGACATCCTGGTCGGGATCCCCTGCTTCAACAACGAGGACACCGTGGGCGGGGTGATCATCGCCGTGGAGGCCGGGCTCCGCAAGCACTTCCCCGGTCATCGAGCGGTGATCTGTGCGTCCGACGGCGGGTCTACGGACGCCACGCGGCAAGTCATCGCTGACGCCGAGGTCGGGGACGACGCGGAACGCCTCCTGGTCCCCCCGGCCACGCCGGTCCCCGAGAAGATCGTGTTCGAGTATCGGGGGCCGCCCGGGAAGGGAAGCGCGTTCCGTTCTCTCTTCGAAGTGGCTCGCCGGCTGGGGGTGGGAGCGTGCGCCGTGGTGGACGCCGACCTCCGAAGCATCACTCCCTACTGGCTGGACCGGATGCTCACTCCCGTGGTCCACCTGGGCTACGCCTTCGTGGCCCCGGTGTACTCGCGCCACAAGTACGACGGGACCATCACCAACTCGCTGGCCTACCCCGCGAACACCGCGCTGTACGGTGTCCGGATCCGCCAGCCGATCGGCGGGGAGTTCGCCTTCTCCGGCGAGCTGGCCGCCTTCTATGCGGACCAGGACGTGTGGGACTCGGACGTGGCCCGCTTCGGGATCGACATCTGGATGACCACGGTGGCCGTGGTGGAGGGCTACCGGACCTGCCAGGCCATCCTGGGCGCCAAGCTCCACGACCCCAAGGACCCCGGCAAGGACTTGGGCCCCATGTTCCGGCAGGTGGTGGGGAGCCTGTTCGCCCTGGCGGGGCGGTACCGGGACCGGTGGGGCGAGATCGACTCCGTGACCACGCCCCCCACGTTCGGGTTCCGGGCGGCGTTCACCGCCGAGCCCGTGAACGTCTCGGTGGCCCGG
>DAITPV010000113.1:0-6820 GCA_036833435.1 Actinomycetota bacterium
AGCGGAGGTGTCCGGCTCGGACCCCACCGCGCTCAGGACCCGCGCGGTCGAGGACCGTGGCGGGTGGGCGATCGACGGAGAGAAGTGGTTCATCTCCGGTGCACACGGGGCGGCGTTCGCCATCGTGGTGGCGGTCACGGACCCGGACGCCGACAGCCGGTACCGGCGCCATTCCCTGTTCATGGTCGATGCGGACAACCCCGGCTGGAAGGTGATCCGCGAGGTCCCGGTGATGGGTACCGACGGGCTGGGCGGGCACTGCGAGGTTCGCCTGGAGGACTGCCGGGTCACGGCCGACGCCATGCTCGGCGATCGGGGTGCGGGGCTGTCACTGGCCCAGGCCAGGCTGGGCCCGGCGCGCCTGGCCCACGCCATGCGGTGGATCGGGGTGGCTCAGCGGGCCCTGGACCTGGCCGCCCGCCGGACCCTGGAGCGAGAGACGTTCGGCAAACGGCTGGCCGAGCACCAGGCCGTGCAGTGGTGGCTGGCCGACTCCGCGATCCAGCTGTACGCGGCCAGGCTGATGGTCCTGCACGCCGCGTACAAGATCGAGAACGGGGATGACTTCCGTCAGGAGGTCTCGTTTGTGAAGGTCTTCGTTTCGGAGGCCTTGGGAGACATCGTCGACCGGGCCATCCAGGTCCACGGCTCCCTGGGCTACTCCTCGGACCTTCCATTGGAACGGTTCTACCGGGACGCCAGGGCCGCGAGGATCTACGACGGTCCGTCGGAGGTGCACCGGATGGTGATCGCCCGCTCACTGCTGAAGGCGGCTGCGGCCACCGGCTCCACCCGGGACGCGCTCGGAGGCCTGGCCTGACCGCTCCGATGAGCGCACCGACGCCCGGACCCCGGACCGACGACGCGGAGCGGCCCCTGGTCGATCCCGAGGCGTTGACCCGGTACCTGGACGACAAGCTGCCCGGCGAAGGGACGTTCGACGTCGAGCGTCACCAGGCCGGGCATTCGAACGAGACGTTCTTCATCTGGCGCTCGGGGAACGAGTGGGTGCTCCGCCGGCCGCCGCGGGGCGCGTTCCTTCCCACCGCGCACGACGTGCTGCGTGAGTACCGGGTGCTCTCGGCGGTGGCCGACACGCCGGTCCGCGCCCCTCGCCCCCTCGTGGCGTGTGACGACGAGTCGATCCTCGGGGTCCCGTTCTACGTGATGGAGCGGATGCGCGGCACCGTGGTTCGGGACCGGCTTCCCGAGGGGGTCGACGCCAACGGCCGCCGCCGGATGGGGGAGGAGTTGATCGACGCGCTGGCGCAGCTGCACGCCGTCGACTGGCGGGCGGTCGGACTGGAGGGGTGGGGGAAGCCCACCGGGTACCTCGAGCGGCAGGTCAGGCGATGGACCGGCCAGCTTCAGCTGGCCACCACGCACACCCGGCCGCTCCCCGACCTGATGACCGTGGCCGAGTGGCTGTCCGAGAATTTCCCGCCGTCACCGCCGGCCACGATCGTGCACGGCGACTACAAGCTCGACAACGTGGTGCTCGATCCCGGCCCTCCTCCCCGGCTGGTCGCCATCCTGGACTGGGAGATGTCCACGATCGGGGACCCCCAGGCGGACCTCGGGTACCTGTTGTCGATGTGGCGGGAGCCCGGCGATCCCCCCGGTGAGGTGCTCAGCGAGGAGCTCGAGCTGACCCGGCAGCCCGGCTTCCCCACGCGGGCCGAGCTTCTCGATCGATATCGGGAGCGCAGCGGCAGAGAGGTCCTCGACCTGACCTGGTACGTGGTCCTGGCCGTGTGGAAGCTGGCCATCCTCCTGGAGGGCTCCTACGCGCGGCATCTGGCCGGGGTGACCGACGATCCGTTCTTCGCCGAGCTCGAACACGGTGTTCCGGCCCTGGCCCGGAGGGCCCTGGCCGAGGCGTACGGAACGCCGTAGTCGGTGGCGCGTTCCTCGGACCGGCCGCCCCAGGCCTTGGTGATCGACTTCGGCGGCGTGCTCACCACGTCGCTCGGTGACGCGTTCCGAGCCTTCTGCGCTCGCGAGGGAGCCGACTACGAGCACGTTCGGACCAAGCTCCGGCAGGCGTACGGCGAGGCGGATCCCGAGTCACTGGTGGCGCAATTCGAGACCGGTCGCATCGGGCGCGAGGAGTTCGAGGCCGAGCTGGCCACCGCACTGTCGGAAGGGCTCGACAGTCCCATCGCTCCCGACGGCCTGGTGTCCCGGATGATCGCCGACCTGCGGATGGATGAGCGGATGGTCTCCGCGGTGAGGTCGGCGCGGTCACAGGGGATCCGCACCGCGCTGCTGTCGAACTCGTGGGGCGTGGAGTACTACCCGCACGACCTCCTGGCGGACCTGTTCGACGAGGTGGTGATCTCAGGAGAGGCCGGACTTCGGAAACCGGATCCCAAAGCGTTCCGGCTGGCCGCCGAGCGGCTGGGGCTTCCGCCGGGGGAGTGTGTGTTCGTGGACGACGTGAAGGGCAACGTCGAGGCAGCAGAGGCCGTGGGGATGCGAGGCGTGGTTCACGAGCGAGCCGAGGAGACGGTCCCCCAGCTCGAGGCCGTGTTCGGGCGTCAGCTCGGCTGACGGCTTGCCGGCTTGACGTCCGCGATCGCCTTCCGGCAATCTTGGCGGCTCTCTCCCGGACCGGGGATGCACCGGTACCTTGCCACGAGCGTGGGAGTCCCGGGGCCCACGACGATGTCGTGGATCCGTGGCCGGTCGTCGGACCAGCCCCGGAACCGGAACTTCATCCCCTCGGCCCGCTGGACCTTCGGCGCCCGCACCTCCACCTCCGAGCCGGCGACCACGGATCGTGTGGCCGACACCTCCCGGAGGGCGCCGACCACCCGGGCGTTGAGGCCCGGGGGCTTGGTGGCCACGGTCAGCTGGACCAGCTGGGGGTCGAGGCGGCGGGTGGTCGAGCCCGAGGAGCCCTGGCTGTCGGTGGCGGAGAGCTCGAGCTCGAGAAAGGCGTCGGGGCCGGTCTGGGGTGGGGTGAAGGACCCGCCGCGGACGCCCTGCCAGGTCTGCAAGGTGCGGGGCGCACAACCGACGCAGTCCTGAAGCACCAGCCGCCAGCTCAGTGCGGAGTCCGGCAGGTCGCCCTCCTGGAGGTCGACGGCACGTCCGGAGAACGTCACCGGCTCTCCGACGGCCCAGGTCGTCGACGGGGTCGGCGTGTCGATCGACGGGCTGGGGGCCGCGTTCGGCGCGGCAACACCTGGTTGATAGGTGGCCGTGTACGTCGTGGCCGCGTTGGGCGCGGTGATCTCGTGCGTGGCGGTCCCGTTGTCCGACCACGACACCCAGTCCCAGGTGCCTCCCAAGCCCGACTGCTGAGACGGCGCGGTGATGGTGTTTATGGTCCCCACGATGACCGTGCGGGTGAACGGTGTGGTCCCCGTGTCCGCTCCGACCGTGATCTCCAGGCCGCTCGGATCGGTCACGAAGCTCAGGTCCACAGTCTGCGGGTCCAGTCTGACCGACGTGCTGTGCGACAGGTTGCCCGCGTCGGTGGCCGTCAGCGTCAGCTCCAGGTACGAGGGATATTCGTGGCCGGGGGCTTTGAATGAGTCCTCGTCGGTGCCATCCCACTGCTCGATGGCATGCGGGTGGCCGTCGTGCCATTGGGTGAGGTCCCAGGACAGAGCGGTCTCGGGAAGGGTGCCCTGCTGGGGATCGGTGGCGTGCCCCTCGAAGAAGATCTCCTGGTCGGCGACCCACGTGGTGCTCGAGGATGGCGAGTCGATCACCGCGGTCGGGCCGGAGTTCCCCGATGAGATCACCATGGGGGCGCTGACGTCCGAGAGGCCGGTCTCGTCGGTTACCCGAAGCCTCGCGGTATACGTGCCCTGGGCGTAGGTCTTCTGAGCGGTAGGGTTTGATCCGTCGTCGAAGTCCCCGTCGCCGTCCAGGTCCCACTCGTAGTCCAGCGTGTCGCCGGGATCGGGATCGCTGGTTCCGGTGCTGTTGAAGTTGACGATGAGCGGGGCGGGACCCTGCGTGGGGTTCGCCGAGGCCACGGCGGAGGGGCCGTGGCCGGTGAACGTGATGCGGCGCACCGACCCTCGCAAGGCCCCGCCACTCTCGCCGAAGTCCACGTAGAACAGGTCTCCACCCGGACCGATGTCGATCTCCACGGGGTTCGCCGCACCGGCCACGAAGGTCGCCTTGTCGTCAGGGTTGGGAACCCCGCCGGCGCCCGGATGCATCACCCAGATGCAGTCTCTCGAGTAGTCCGAGAAGAACAGGGAGCCGTCGTACGCCGGTGGATAGGCCCCACCCGGGTAGAAGGCGAGACCCGAGAGCGCCGAGCCATCGTTGAATGGGCATGTCTCCCCGGACACGACCTTCTCTGAATGGCCGTAGTCGAAGTAAGGCTCCGTGACGGCGTCGCCCTCCGCGTACAGGTCATTGCAGATCTCGAGGTCCGCGGCCTCGTACCCGTCCTGGTGGTCAGATCCCTCGTAGCACGGCCACCCGAAGTTCAGGACTCCGGAGGTGGGGGTGGGGATGCGGTTGATCTCCTCGACGTCGTTCCATCCGACGTCACCGAGCCACAGCTCGTTGGTCCCGGGCCGGAACGTGAACCGGAACGGGTTGCGCAGCCCGTAGCTCACGATCTGGCGAGCGCTGGGGTTGGGGTTGCCACTCGCATCCGGAGGGAGCCGGATGATGGTGCCGTCGAGACCGACGGGATCCTCGGGGTCGCCGGGATCGCCGGTGGGACGGAGGTCCTGGCTGCGCAGGGCTCCGCCCTCATCGGCAGGATCGCCGCACACGCCCGGGTCGGAGCCGGCGAACCCGCCGAAATCGACGCCCTGGAAGCTGGCTCCGTCTCCGGCTCCCACGTACAGGCCGCCATCGGGACCGAACTTCACCGTGCCTACCGTGTGGCTGGGGTACTGCTGGCACCAGTCGTGAACCAGCTGCACCTCGGCGCCGACCTGCACTCCGGCCGGGTTGACCTGGAGCCTGGAGACCCGACCGGTGACGATGCACCCATCGCCCAGAGGGTCGGGGCACCCGTCCCCGGTCTGTCCGGGGGTTCCGTATGCGGGGGGCTGGGGACCGCTGGAGTTGGGGTCCCAGTCGTACGTGTACAGCACGTAGAGGTAGCGGTCGCTGGGGAACTGGGGGTCCAGCTCGAGTCCCAGGAGGCCCCGGTCCCAGAAGTTGTGCACGTTGGTGCGGAGGTCGGCGGCGATCACCGGCGCAGAGTCGGTGAGGGAGTCGAAGAGCTTGATGAGGCCGCTCTGCTCGGCAACGTACACCCGACCGTCGGGAGAGAACTCGATGGCCGTCGGATGGTCGAACCCGTCGTACGTCCCGAACATTCGCTCCTCCTGGAAGCTCGACGGAAGGACGGGAGCCGCGGATGCGGGCGCCTGGCCCAGGGGGACGATCGCCAGCGTGATCGAGGTCACCGTCAATGCGGCGGCGGCCACCACCAGCCGTACGCGGGACGTAGGCATCGCCTGCATTCTCCACCGTCAGTAGGCCGCAGGACTGTCCGCCAGATGACGTAATTCAGGCTTACGCAGGCGCGGTGGTACCGTGACCCCATGGTGGACGATGAGCTGACCGAGCCGCAGAGCATCAACGAGCAGCGGGAACGGGTGCAGCTCCTCGACGTCCGAGAGCCCTTCGAGTGGCAGGCCGGGCGCATCGACGGGGCCGTCCACATCCCTCTCCAGCAGCTCCTCGATGGCGACGTCGGTGAGCTCAGCCAGGACCAGCCCGTGGTCATCTACTGCCGGACCGCCAATCGGAGCGAGGTGGCCCGCCTGATGCTCGAGGCCCGAGGGTTCGAGGCCCACGTCATGGATCAAGGGATCGAGGGATGGACCGCCGCGGGCCTCCCCATCACCACCCCCGAAGGCCAGCCCGGCCGCGTCGCCTGAGCGTCAGGCCAGCTGCGTTCGGAGCGCTTCCGGATCCGTGACCGGCATCTGGCACACGAAGCGCTCGCAGACGTACGCCGCGGGCTTTCCGTCGACGGGCTCGCGGCCCTCGAGCAGCGGGACGGCTTTCACGGTTGCGTCGTCGCCGGGCCCCCGAAGGGCCAGGACCAAGTTCGGCCGGTACGGCTCCCACACCTGCCGGACCAATGCCAAAGTCCCCTCGTCCTGGGGGTCTCCCACGATGGCCACCTCTTTCACGGGAGAGAGGTACAGGTCCAGCGCTGACAGGGCCTGACCGAATCCCGTCGGCGCTCGAGCCATGAGATCGCGGACCAATCGCAGGGCGCCAACTCCTGCGTTTTCGTACTCCATCTCCCCGGTGAACAGGGAGATCCGTTGGAGGACCTCGGCGGCCACCGAGTTGCCGGAGGGGACCGCGTTGTCGAACAGCTCCTTGGGCCGAATCACCAGGCGCTCGGCGTCCGATCCGGTCTGGAAGAACCCTCCAACGTCGGGATCGTGGAACAACCGAAGGAGGTCGTCAGCCAGGAGGCGAGCCTCCTCGAACCACCGAACCTCGAACGTGGTCTCGTAGAGGTCAAGGCAGGCCGCGGCCATCAACGCGTAGTCGTCGGCGTAGGCAGGACCGCTGGTCCGGCCGTCCCGCCAGGCCCGGAGCAGCCGGCCGTCGTCTCGGCGAAGCGAAGACAGCACGAATCCTCCGGCCGCCACGGCGGCGTCGACGTACTCGGGGCGGGCCAAGGTCCGGCCGGCCACGGCCAGCGCGGAGATCGTTAGTCCGTTCCATCCCGCCAGCACTTTGTCGTCGGTGGCAGGCTGGGGCCGCTTCGACCGGCGCTCCAGCATCCGTTCGCGAGCCTCGTTCCAGCCGTCGGGCGGGTCGGGCGTGGTGCGTCGCAGGATATTGGCGGCCTCCCAGTTCCCTT
>DAITPV010000114.1:0-6635 GCA_036833435.1 Actinomycetota bacterium
GGCTAAGACCCGGCGCCTGCCGATGCGGGTTTGCCCGAGGTGCGGTAGGGAGAGTCCCGAGGAGTATTCGTTCTGCGGCCACTGTGGAGCTCTCCTGGCCGAGGAGCTGCAAGAGGCACGGAAGACCGTCACCGTTGTTTTCAGCGATGTCGTCGGCTCCACGGAGATCGGCGAGCGCCTCGACCCCGAATCGGTCCGCGCCGTCATGAAGCGGTACTTCGAATGGATGCGAGAGGTCCTGGAGCGGCATGGAGGCACGGTGGAGAAGTTCATCGGCGACGCAGTGGTTGCCGTGTTCGGCGTGCCGGTCACCCACGAGGATGACGCTCTCAGGGCGGTCCGAGCTTCGGCGGAGATGGGAACGGCTCTCGCGTCTCTGAACAAGGAGCTGGAGCGAGATCACGGTTTCCAGATCCGAACCCGCACCGGTGTGAACACCGGCGAGGTGGTGGCGGGTGACACAGCGACCCGCGAGTCGTTCGCCACCGGCGACACGGTCAACGTTGCGGCCCGCTTGGAGCAAGCCGCCGCTCCGGGCGAGGTGCTGATCGGCGCCCCCACCCACCGACTGGTGAAGGACGCGGTGCAGGTAGAGCCCGTCGAGCCGCTGATCCTGAAGGGGAAGTCTGAACCTCTCACGGCCTACCGGCTTCTGGGGGTCGCGGCGGCCGCGTCTGGGCTCGCTCGACGGCTCGACACGCCGATCGTGGGCCGAAACGATGAGCTTCGTTCCCTGGAGACGGCGTTCGATCGCGCCGTCGCCGAGGGCCACTGTCGGCTGGTTACCGTGATCGCACCCGCGGGGGTGGGCAAGTCCCGGCTGGTTGCAGAGATCCAAGTTCGGCTTCGGGATAGAGCGTCACTGCTCCGGGGACGGTGCCTTCCCTACGGGGAGGGCATCACGTTCTGGCCTGTGGCGGAAGCGGTGCGGGAAGCCGCGGAGATCGAGGAGACAGACGAGGCATCCGCGGCCGTTGGAAAGGTGAAGAGATTGCTCGGCGATGAGCCGGATGCGCAAGGCATCGTGGAACGTGTCGCTGCGGTCCTGGGTCTTGTCGAGACGTCGCCGCCGGTGGTCGAGGTGATGTGGGCGGTCCGCAGGCTCATCGAGTCACTGGCCCGCCGAACGCCGGTGGTGATGGTGATCGAGGACATCCACTGGGCGGAGAACACTCTGCTCGATCTCATCGAGCATGTCGTGGATCTGGGGAGTGCGCCAATCCTCATCGTGTGTCCTGCGCGGCCGGACCTGCTCGAGTCACGGGCGGACTGGGGACGGGGCCGAGAGCGGGTCGCCACGCTGACGCTCGAGCCGCTGACCATGGAGCAGAGCGGATTGCTGATCGAGCAGCTTCTCGGCTCCGCCAGACTTCCGGACTCTGCAATGGAGCGGGTCACGTCGATCGCGGAAGGGAATCCTTTGTTCGTCGAGGAGATCGTGGCCATGCTGATCGACGACGGTCTGATCCGTCGGAAGGACGGCGACTGGGTGGGCACCCGCGACCTCACCGATGTTGTCATCCCGCCCTCGTTGGACGCGCTCATCACCGCCAGGCTCGACCGTCTGGCTTCGGAGGAGCGAGCCGTCATCCAGCGAGGTGCGGTGGTGGGGAGGGTGTTCTACCGGGGCGCGGTGGCAGACCTCGTCTCTCCCGAGGTTCGCGTCGGCCTCGACGGGCACCTGTCCGCATTGGTTCGCAAGGCCATGATCCGCGTGGAGCCGGGCGGCTTTGCGGGCGAAGCCGCCTACCGCTTCCACCACATCCTCATCCGGGACGCCGCGTACGCCGGCATCCCCAAGCGGACTCGGGCCGATCTCCACGAGGCGTTTTCGCGCTGGCTGGAGCGGGTCGCTGGGGCCCGCGTCCGAGAGTACGAGGAGATCCTCGGCCACCACCTCGAACAGGCGTACCGGTATCACGCGGAGCTCGGCCCGGTCCGAGGCTCGGCGCACGATCTGGCCGCCAGAGCGGGAGGCTACCTCCTTGCCGCCGGTCGTCGGGCGTTCGCCCGGGGGGATGCCTCGGCCGCCGTGAACCTCCTGGAACGCGCCGTGTCCCTGTGGCCGCCTGAGGAGCCCGAGCGTCCCGCCCTCCTCCTCGACCTGGCGGAAGCGCTGGTCGATGCGGGCGAGCCCGACCGCGCACGTCAGCAGTTCGACGAGGCGCTGGCGGCGGCCAGGGGTGCGGGGAACCGCAGCGTCGAACTTCGCACCTCGATCGCACGACTCAGCAACTCCCTGGGCCGAACGAGCGAGATCGAAACCGAGGCCGTCGAGAAGGAGGCACGCCGGGCGATCCGCGAGTTCGAGGCCCTCGGTGACCAGCTCGGCCTATCGAAGGCGTGGGCCCTCCTCGCCGATACGGAGAGCTTCCGAGCTCGTTACGACAGCGACTCCGAGGCGCTTGCAACCGCCCTGATGCACGCTCGAAAGGCCGGCAGTGAACGGGATGTCGCGGTGCTGAGCCGGCGAGAGGCCTCCGATCTGCTTTGGGGAGTCACACCCGTCGAGGAAGGGATCCGCCGGTGCCACGAGGTGCTGCCGCAGGTGCGGGGGACGCCCATGGTGGAGGGAGCCTGGTTGCGATCGCTCGGTCTGTTCGAGGCGATGCGGGGACAGTTCCCCGAAGCTCGGCGTCTCCTCAACCGGTCACGCGCCATCATGCTCGAGCTTGGCATGCGCTCATGGGTGGCCGCCGGCCTCGGTGAACCTGGGGGCACGGTGGAGATGCTCGCCGGTGACCCAGCGGCGGCCGAGCGCATCCTGCGCCAGTCCGTCGAGGTACTGCGAGAGGCAGGGGAGAACGCATACCTGGGGACGATCTCGGTCAACTTGGCGCGAGCGCTGGTGCTGCAGGGTCGGGACGACGAGGCCGAGGAGTTTCTGGAAGAGACGGACCGGCTCACCAGTCCCGATGACATCGACGCCCGGGCCCAGCTGCTGGGCCTTCAGGCCCGCGTCCTGGCGAAGAAAGGGGCCGCCAAGGAAGCGCTGAGTGTGGCCGCCAGGGCCGTGGCGGTGATGGAAGGGACGCACATGCTCAATGAGCAGGGCCTGGTGTTCGAGGACGTCGCGGAGGTCCGCCACCTTGCCGGAGACGACGACGGGACCGAGGCGGCGCTTGAAAGCGCGATGGAACGCTACCAACGCAAGGGCAACGTGGTGGCCACAGATCGTGTCCGGAGCTTGCTGGGCGAACTCAGCGCATCCGGAGGGTGAACCGGCAGTCGTACTCGCTCTCCAGCGAGAACGAGTCGTTGACCACTCCCTGATCCACGTCGACCTCCAGCCCGCGGCCGGCCTCGTACAGGTCGGCCAGCCATCGGTGGGCGAACACCGGCACGCCTTCGATGTCACCGACTTGCACGGCGTCGGATCCCGGGAGGTAGCGGTCGTACAGGAACGGCGCCGTGGAGTCGCAGCATCCCGTTCCCAGCACCATGACAAGGTCCTGGCGACCGGAGGCCGCGACCTTGCGGACCACCGACTCCGCCTGTGGCGTGGCCGACACGTTCACCGCGCCACCCTTCCGCTCAGAGGCCGAGGGTCTGGAACCAGAACTTCTGCTCCTTGGTGAGTGCCTGCTCGACGCGAACCGTTTTGACCTCGAGGTATCCCTTGAGGCCCCACTCGCCGTGCTCTCGTCCGATGCCGGACTGCTTGTAGCCGCCGAACGGCGCCGCGGGCGAGATCAGGTGGTAGTCGTTGACCCACACTGTTCCCGCCTTGAGCCGGCGGACCACCTCGAGGGCCCGAGGAACGTCCCGCGACCACACCCCGGCCGCAAGCCCGTAGATGGAGTCGTTGGCGATGTCGATGGCCTCGTCGACGGATTCGTACCGGAGGACCGAGAGCACCGGTCCGAAGATCTCCTCCTGGGCGATCTTCATCGAGCGATCGACGTCACCGAACACCGTGGGCTGGAAGAACCACCCGCCGTCCAGGCCGTCGCCGGTCAGCCGCTCGCCGCCGGTGAGGAGCTTCGCGCCCTCGGTCTGGCCCAGCTCCACGTACCGCTCGACGGTCCGGCCCTGGGTTTCGTTGAGGACCGGGCCCAGGTCCGACTCGAAGTCGTGCGCCGAGCCGACCTTGAGCCCCTCGACGGTCTCCACGATCCGGGCCACCACCTCGTCGTACAGGGACCCGGGGACCAGCAGCCGCGAGCCGGCCTGGCAGATCTGGCCCTGGTGCAGGTACATGGCCCACAGGGCACCCGGGACGGCGATGTCCAGGTCGGCGTCGTCCAGAAGGATGTTGGGGCTCTTCCCTCCCAGCTCCAGCGTGCAGTACGTGATGTTCGCCGAGGCCAGCTGCATGATCCGCCGCCCCACCTCGGTGGAGCCGGTGAACGCGATCTTGTCCACCCGGGGGTCGGTGACCATGGCCTCGCCGGTGGGGACGCCGGGACCCGGGAGGATGTTCACCACGCCGGGAGGGATGTCGGACTCGGCGATGATCCCCGCCAGCTCCATGGCCGTGCCCGGGGTCTCGGCCGCCGGCTTGAGCACGACGGTGTTTCCTGTGGCGATGGCCGGGGCGATCTTCCACATGGCCATCATGTAGGGGACGTTCCACGGGACGATCTGAGTGCACACACCGAACGGCTCTCGCTGAACCCATTCCCACGCCGGGACCGGGAAGTCGTATCGGGGGACCTGCTCGATGTACTGGATCCGGGAGGCCGCTTCGGCCAGGTACTTCCAGTACTCGTTGCCGTAGGGGACCAGGAACAAGGAGGCCTGCCGGATCGTCTGCCCCGCGTCACGCATCTCCAGGTCGGAGAGGTCGGCTTCGGCCTCCTTGAGGCGGTCGAAGACGTCCATCATGATCCGGGTCCGGTCCTCCGGGCGCATGTCCGGCCACGGGCCTTCGTCGAACGCCCGGCGGGCCGCGGTCAGCGCACGGTCGGCGTCCTCCTTCCCCGCCTTGGCCACCCGGGCCACGGTCTCCCCGGTGGAGGGGTCGTGGGACTCGAAGGTCTCTCCGGAGGCGGCGGCGGTGAACTCGCCGTCGATGAACAGGCCGTACTCGCGCATGGGGTCCTCCCGGTCGGGCATCAATGCGAGCATACGACGCTGACCGCCGGTCAGGAAAGCGGGCCGACGCTCAGGACTTGCGCTCGCAGCCCTTCAGGCGGTCGGCGCCCGGTCCGCCCTTGCATCGGTCCTTCCCGGAGCCGGCGTTGATCATGTCCTTGCTCTTGCCTCCGACCAGAGTGTCGTTCCCGCCCGAGCCCAGCAGGGTCAGCGGCCGCTTCACCGGCTCCAGCCCCTTGCCCGGGCTCCCGGACAGGCGGTCGTTCCCGTTGAGACCGTGCACCGCGAAGATCTCCACCTCGAAGAACTCGACGTTGGCCGAACCATCACCATCGGTGTCGGCCACCACGGTGTCTCCGAACGGGCTCACCGAGGTCCCCACCGAGAGCGCATCGTTCCCGTTCGACCCGAGCAGGGTGAACGCGTCGGTGCCGTCGCGGAGGCTCACCTGGAAGTGCATGTTCGAGGTCATCCCGTCGGTGTCCAGCGTGAACCTGGAGGCTCGCCCGTCGCCGTCGCTGACCAGAACCAGGTTCGTGCCTGACGGGGTGGCGCCGTCGCAATCGTCCGCCGATCCCCCGTGGACCAGCTCCAGCACGCCGTCCTGGCCCTTTCGGAAGGTGCTCTCGGTTTCCGTCGCCGCGCCGAGCTCCACGAACACGGTCGAGCCAGTGCGGGTGCAGGTGCCGGCCGAGGATGCCGGCGAGGCCAGCAGCAACGTGGCCAGTCCGGCAGCGAGGAAAGCGGCGCCGAGGGATCGGGTGAGATGGTCGGTGGTGACCATGGGGGGGCCTCCTTTTCCGTTCCCCTGGGTATCGGTCGAATGGCCCGGATCGTTGAGTGGGGCCCGAGGGCTACACTTCGCCGGTGCGGCGAGGCGCCATCCTGGTGGTTCTGGTGTGGCTGGCGGCGGCCTGTTCGGAGCCCGCGCCAGTAGGGAGTGGATCCAGTCCGGATGCCCCGGCGTCACCGGAGGCCCCCTCGGAGCTGCCGGGAGCCTCGTGCCGCAACGTCAACGCCGGCAACCCCGCCAACTTCCCCGACTTCGTGGACGTGGAGCTGGAGTCGGGCGCAGGGGAGGACCGAATCACGTTCACCTTCGAGCCCGAGCCCGATGCCCCGGACGCCCCTCCCTTCCACTTCGTCAGCTTCGTGGACGAGCTGGCCACCGAAGGGGAGGGGGCGCCTGTCGAGGTGGAAGGCGAGGCCTTTCTCCTGGTGTCGTTCCAGGCGCTGGGGGTTGACCTGTCCGGCGAGGAGCCCCGGGAGGTGTACACCGGGCCGAAGCAGTTCACTCCCGGCTTCGGCACCCTCCTGGAGGTGGCCCACCTGGGCGACTTCGAGGGCCAGGTCTCTTGGGGCCTGGGGCTGTCCCGGCAGGCGTGCTTCGTCCTGGACGCGGCCCAGGACCACCTCACGTTGTCCTTCCCCTCGTCCGGGTAGAATCAAGGTCGCCGTGTACTCCGTCGGGGCCGATGAGGCCCCCCGGACAGGAAGGAGACGCGAGCCATGACCACGATCCACGACCTCGCGGTGTGGAAGCGCGAGGGCCGCCGCTTCGTGATGCTGACGGCCTACGACTATCCCACCGCTCAGAT
>DAITPV010000115.1:0-6603 GCA_036833435.1 Actinomycetota bacterium
GAGGGACGAGCTTCTGGGCGGTGCGGGCCGGGACGTCCTCCGCGGGGGTCGCGGCAACGACGAGGTCGCCGGGGACAACGGCCGGGATCAGGTCAAGGGACAGGCAGGCAAGGACCGGCTCCGCGGAGGGTCGGGCAGGGACCGATGCACCGGAGGTCCCGGTCGGGACCGGGGTTCCAGCTGCGAGACCAGAACGTCGATCCCGTAGCACCATCGCCTGCTGAAGTAGGCTCCCCAGCCATGCGAGTCCGGGTGATGGCCTGGAACGTGCACGGGTTCCGTGGGGGGACGCCGGAGGTGGCGGAGGCGGTCATCGCCGAGGCGCCGGACATCCTCCTGCTGAACGAGACTCGCTACCTGGGGTTCCGGCTGCGCCGCCTGGCCCGCCGGTCGCAGATGCAGGCTGCCTCCGGCCTCCACGGGGTCCACCGCATCCCCAACGCGGTCCTGACCCGTTTACCGTGGCGGGTCGTTCGTTCGGAAACCCTGGCCTTCCCTCGCCCCCGGCGCACCATCCGCAGAGGAGCCGTGATCGCCATGGTGGGACGGGCAGGCACCAGGCTGACCGCCGTGGCGCTCCACCTGGGTCTCTCGGAGGCGGAGCGACTCGAGGATGCCCGGATCCTCACCGATCGGCTGGCGGGCCGGGACCCAGTGGTCATCGGTGGGGACCTCAACGAGGGGCCTGACGGGCAGGCGGTCGGCTGGATCGGGGCTCGGTTCTGGGACTCCTTCGAGCGGATCGGCTCGGGGGAGGGGGCCACGTTTCCGGCCTCGGAGCCCCGGACCCGAATCGACTACCTGTTCGTGTCCCAGGGGGTCTCCGTGGACGCCGTACGGGTGGGGGGATCTGAGCTCAGCGCCCGCTCGGACCATCTCCCGGTGGTCGCGGACCTGGTGCTCGGCGAAGGGGCCTGACCAGCCTCGATTCAAGTTTTTCGGTCCATTTCGCCGATACCTGCAGCAGGGAAAACGTGGCCCCTTTCGGGGGGAAGGGCCCGCAGCCCCAACCCGATCGCGGACGCCAGAGGCGACCGCACGAAAGGAGCTGGTCACATGCCCGCGAGGAAGCTCTTCCTCGCCGCATCCCTCCTCGTAGGGGTGCTGCTCGTACCGGGAGTCGCTCCGGCTCAGATCGCTCTCGGAGCCGACCTCCGGATCGACCTGTCCGATGCGCCGGATCCCGCCACCGTCGGGGCTTCCGTGACGTACACGGTGACCGTGGAAAACTTCGGTCCGGAGGATGCCACGAACGTCGAGGTGGAAAACATCCTCCCGCAGGGTGCCTCGTTCGTGTCCGCGACGCCATCGCAGGGATCGTGTACCCAGATCCTTCCGGTGGTGGCCTGCGGCCTGGGAACGATCGCCAATCAGGCCTCGACATCCGTGGCCATCGCGGTGACCCCGGATTCGGCGGGAACCCTGAACGACATCGCTGCGGTGGAGAGCGCCAACCTCGATCTCAACCCACTGAACAACCTGGTGAGTGAGACCACCACGGTCGGGGGCGGAGCTGGACCGGGGACCGACCTGGCCATTCAGAAGGCCGATGCACCGGATCCGGTGCTGCCCGGCGCCGACCTGACGTACGTGGTGACCGTGGCCAACGCCGGCGCAAACCCTGCCAGTGACGTGGTACTCACCGACGTGCTGCCGCTCGCGGCAAGCGTTGTCTCCGTGAGCGCTAGCACCGGCTCGTGCACCGGTCCCGTCGCCGTGCTGCTCACCTGCGAGCTTGGATCGCTGGGTGCGGGGAGCAGCGCCACGGTGATGGTGGTGACGAGGACCGCAACCGAGGGGACGTTCGCCAACACCGCTGCGGTGGCCAGCGCCACGGAGGACACCAACCTGACCAACAACCTGGCCATCGAGTCCTCCACGATCAGCGCCTCTGCCGGTGGCGGTGGCGGCTCCGGCTCCGGAGGGAGCGGCGGAGGAAGCGGAGGGGGCGCCGGCGGCGGCGGCCAGGGTCTGGCTGCCTGCACCATCCGCGGTACCTCGCTCAACGACAAGCTGACCGGTACCCGCGGTGACGACATCATCTGCGGCATGGAGGGTGACGACGTCATCAAGGGCATGGGCGGAAAGGATGTCCTGATCGGTGGCCCGGGCAAGGACCGGGGCAACGGTGGAAAGGACAGCGACACCATCAAGGGCCAGTCCGGAAAGGACCGCCTGCGAGGTGCCCAGAAGAACGACCGCCTGGCCGGAGGCAACCAGCGCGACAGCCTGAACGGCGGCCCCGGGAAGGACCGCCTGAACGGCGGGAAGGGCAAGGACAGCTGCAAGGAAGGGAAGGGCGACAAGGCACGGGGCTGCCCGTAAAGGGACAGCCGAACAGCCGAAGGGTCGGGGCGACGCGGGCGCGCTCCGGCCCTTCGCCTTTCCATCAGGGGGGTCCGCTCGCCGGGTGACGTACAGCCAGGACGGAATCCTGGCGAGCTCCACCCCCCCCCGAACCCCCCCTTCGATCCGGGGGGGCTCGCGGTCGCTCAGGTGCCGCGGGCTACGGCGCGGGTCTCGGCGAACTCGTGGGTCCGCTCGAAGATGAGCTCGGCGTCGTGATCCAGCGTGGCCACGTGGTAGGAGTTCGGCAGCGAGATCAGCTCCTTGTCCTTCGACCCCACGGTGGCCATCAGCCAGTCGGCGTTGCCCTTGGGGACCACGTGGTCCTCGGCTGAGTTGAACAGGAGCAACGGCGCGGTGACCGACGGGATCTCCGCTCGGACTACCTTGAGGAACTTGTGCAGCTGGGCCAGCCCGGCTACCGGCACACGGTCGTAGGGAAGCTCGTCGCCGCCGGGCTTCTTGATGTCGTTGCCGATCCCGCCCACGGTTCGCTTGAACGCCTTCAGCGCGCCCGCGGAGGCGATGCGCCGGTCGCGGAGGTACGGATTCACCAAAACCAGTCCTTGCACCCGGTCGGAGTGCCGGGCCGCCAGGTGGAGCGCCATGGCCCCACCCATGGAGAGCCCGAACAGGACCAGCCCATCAACCCGTGCGGACAGGTCCGCGAACGCCCGCTCCGCTTCCTCGACCCATTCCTGCCACCGCGTCCGGCCCAGCTCCTGCCACGTCGTTCCGTGACCCGGGTACCGGGGGCTCTCCACCGCGTGGCCTCTGGCCGACAGCCACTGGCCCACCCGGCGAAGCGATGCGGGGTTCCCGGTGAACCCGTGGAGCAGGAGGATCCCGATGGGGCCTCCCTCGAAGGAGAACGCCTCTGCCCCGGGGACCACCCGGGTGCTCATCCCACCAGGCCCTTCAGCCGGGCGATGACCGCGTCGGGGTCGAACGGCTTGGGGAAGAAGTTCTCCTTGCCCACCAGGCCCACGACCTCGGGGGCCACTTCCGGCTTCCCGGTGATGATGACCACCGGGGTCCGCCTGGTCTCTGGGGTGGTGCGGAGCTGAGCCAGCATCCGCTCCCCGCCGAGGTCCGGCATCATCAGATCGAGCACCACGGCGTCGGGCTTGTGCATCTCCAGCATCAGGAGCCCCTCGAGGCCGTCCTTGGCCTCGACCACCTCGTAGTCGTTCATCTCAAGGGTGACCCGGACGAGCTGCCGGACGGACTCGTCGTCCTCGACCAGGAGAACCTTCTTCTTCTCGGCCACGAGGCTCCTCTCGGACGGGCCCGGGGCGCCGGGCGCTACCTGTGGGACGGGTTGCGAAACACTTGGATCAGCACGTACACCGCGAACAGGCCGGCCAGGACGGTCATAGAGCCGACGACGGCGATGAACCCCCATTCGAGCGCGCCCAGCGAGGCTGTCGCCAACGTCCGATTCCTCCCCTTCGAGTTACCTTGCCCCTGCTCGTCGGAGTCTACTAGGGTAGGCTCAGGAGTCGGAAGCCAGTGCCCGGGGGGTGAGAAGCACTGTTCTACTGGACCATGAAGCACGTCCTGCTGGGTCCTCTGCTGCGCGTTGTCTATCGACCTGAGGCCAGGGGACTGGAGAACATCCCCGCCGAGGGGCCGTTCATCGTGGCCGCCAACCACCTGTCGTTCGTGGACAGCCTGTTCATGCCGCTCCTGTGCCCGCGGGACGTGGTGTTCCTGGGCAAGGCCGACTACTTCGAGTCATGGCGGACCCGGTGGTTCTTCCAGAGTGCCGGCGTCATCCCGGTCCGCCGGGAGGGCGGGTCGAGCAGCGAGGCGGCCATGCTCGCCGGGATCCGGGCCCTCCGTGAGGGCCAGGTGGTGGGGATCTACCCCGAGGGGACCCGGAGCCCCGACGGCCGCCTGTACCGGGGCAAGACCGGCGTGGCCCGCATGGCCATCGAGGCCCAGGTCCCGGTGGTTCCGGTGGCCATCCTGGGCACCCCGGACGTCATGCCCCTCGACTCCAAGATGCCTCACCTGTCGGGCCAGGTGACGGTTGAGTTCGGGAAGCCGCTCTCGTTCGAGCGGTACTACGACCGTCCCCGGGACCGGTTCGTCCTCCGTTCCGTCACCGACGAGATCATGTACGAGATCATGATGATGACCGGGCAGGAGTACGTGGACGAGTACGCGTCCAAGGTGAAGAAGCAGCTCGCCGAGACGGCCAAGCAGGACCAGCGCGCTCCAGTGGGCGCTTCGCGCAGCTAGGTCTCGGGCCGCTCCCACGCCAGGGCCCGCTCCACCGCTCGCCTCCAGCCCGCGTAGCTCGTCTCCATGGCGTCGCGGTCGCCGGGAACGAACTCACGATCCAGCGACCACGCCGACGCGGCCTGCTCCTTCGTGTCCCAGACGCCCGTTCCCAGGCCGGCCAGGAGGGCCGCGCCGAGGGCGGTGGTCTCGGGGACCCGGGGGCGCCGCACCGGAACCCCCAGCAGGTCGGCCTGCAGCTGGAGGAGCCCGTCCATCACGCTGGCCCCGCCGTCGGCCTTCAGCTCGGCCAGCGGGACGCCGGCGCCCTTCACCATGGCGTCGACCACATCTCGGGTCTGGTACCCCATGGCCTCCACCGCGGCCCGCACCAGATGCGCTTTGGTGGTCCCCCGGGTGATCCCCACGATCGTTCCCCGGGCGTACGGGTCCCACCACGGCGCCCCCAACCCCACCAGGGCCGGGACGAAGTACACGCCGCCGGCGTCCGGCACCGAGTCCGCCAGCGGTCCGGCCTCGTCCGCCGACTCGATCAATCCAAGGCCGTCCCGCAGCCACTGGATGGCCGCGCCGGTGATGAAGATGGAGCCTTCCAGCGCGTACCGGACCCCCTCCCGGTCCGAGAACGCGATCGTGGTGAGGATCCCGGGGACCGTGGGAGCCCGCTCACCGGTGTTCAGGAGGACGAACGAGCCGGTCCCGTAAGTGTTCTTGGCCTCGCCGGGCTCGAAGCACGCCTGTCCCACCAGCGCGGCCTGTTGGTCGCCGGCCACGCCGGACACCGGAACGCTCGTTCCCAGGAAAGACGCGGGATCGGTGGCCCCGAACGCTCCGATCGAGGGGCGGACTTGGGGGAGAAGGGCTTCGGGGATCCGCAGCCGGTCGAGGATCTCCCGATCCCAGTCCAGCCGGTGGATGTCGTACAGCATCGTCCGCGACGCGTTGGTGTGGTCGGTGACGTGCGACGTCCCACCGGTGAGTCTGGCGATGAGATACGCGTCCACGGTCCCGAACGCCAGACGACCGTCCTCGGCGGCCTGGCGGGATCCGTCCACGTGGTCCAGGAGCCAGGCGACCTTGGTCGCCGAGAAGTACGGATCGATCACCAGCCCGGTGCGCTCCGCCACGCGAGGCGCCCATCCCTCGTCTTCCAGCGTCCGGCACAGCTCCGCGGTTCGCCGGTCCTGCCACACGATGGCCGGGTGGATGGGCCGAAGGGTCTCCCGGTCCCAGATCACCGTGGTCTCTCGCTGGTTGGTGATCCCCACGGCGGCCAGCGCACCGCCTTCGACGTTCGCTTTCCCCAGGGCCTCCTCCACCGACTCGAGGGCGGCCCTCCACCAGTCGTCGGGATCGTGCTCCACCCACCCGGGCCGAGGGAACGATTGTGGGAACTCCCGATACCCGCGGGCCAGGACGTCCGCGTTCTCGTCCACCACCATCGCGGTGAACCCGGTGGTCCCCGCATCGATGGCCAGCACGCTCACGATGGGGAAGGCTACCGGACCGGCCCCGCGGGGCCGCTACCCGGGGATCAGGACTTCTGCCTGGACCTGCCCCACGCCGGGGAGCCCCAGGTACATGGCCGCGCCCTCCGACAGGTCGAGCACCCGCCCATCCACGTACGGCCCGCGATCGTTCACCAGCACCGTGGCGCACTTGTTCCCGTAGCGGACGTGGAGGTAGGACGGGAGCGGCATCGTCCGGTGGGCCGCGGTGAACAGCGCCGGATTGAAGATGTGCCCGATGGCCGTGGGGTTGCCGGCGAACTCCTCGCCGTAGAACGAGGCCTCGCCGAAGAATCCCTGGCCCGAGGGGACCAGGCCGGGCGGGATCTGGCACCCGCGTCCGCTGGTGGGACCGAGCATCTGGAGCAACCGGCCGAGCTCCCCATCCACAGCCAGGAGGTCGTCGAAGGTCTGCTCGCTCGCGGCGAGGTCGGCGAGCTGTCGCCTCTCCTCGACCAGCGCCTGGACCCGAACGCCCGCCTCCCGGGCCTCCTGCTGGGCG
>DAITPV010000116.1:0-6579 GCA_036833435.1 Actinomycetota bacterium
AGGAGCAGATCTATCAGCGCCTCCCGGTGAGCGTCGTCCTGGCCCTGGAGGCCGCGGTGGTATGGCTCCTCCTGGGCATCCCCATCGGGATCATGTCGGCCACCAAACCGAGATCGGTCCGCGACCGAGCGGGGATGATCTTCGCGCTGTTCGGCGTCTCCGCGCCGGTGTTCTGGCTCGGCTACGTGATGCTGTACATCTTCTGGTTCAAGTTACGGATCGCTCCCAGTAGCAGCTTGCCCATCGGAGCCTCGGTGTGGGAGGGCGTTCTCCAGGGGCGGTTCGTGCTGCCGTGGTTCACCCTGGCGCTCCTGTTCGCCGCGTTCTATGCGCGGATGGTCAGGAGTAACCTCATCGAGACCATGTCGGAGGACTACATCCGGACCGCCCGAGCCAAGGGGCTCTCCGAACGGACGGTGACGTTCAAGCACGGGCTCCGCTCGGCCCTCACCCCGGTGGTCACCATGTTCGGCATCGACCTGGGGATCCTTCTGGGCGGGGCGGTGATCACCGAGACCGTCTTCGCCCTTCCCGGGCTGGGCCAGTACCTGGTGAACTCACTGCAGACGAACGACTTCCCTGCGGTCATGGGGGTCACCGTGTTCGCGTCCTTCTTCGTGGTGATCGGCAACCTGGTGGTTGACGTGGTCTACGCGTTCCTTGATCCCCGGGTCCGCTACACGTAGATGGCCGAGCCCCTTCTGGAGGTTCGGGATCTGAAGGTCCACTTCCCCACGGACGACGGGGTGGTGAAGGCGGTGGACGGCGTGTCGTTCACCGTCGAGCCAGGCGAGACGCTGGGGGTGGTGGGGGAATCCGGCTCCGGCAAGAGCGTCACGTTCCTCACCGTGATGGGGCTGGTCAGCAAGAAGCAGGCCCAGATCGAGGGGCAGATCCTGTTCCGGGGCAAGGACCTCCTCCAGGCGCCCATCGATGAGATGCGCACGATCCGGGGGGCCAAGATCAGCATGATCTTCCAGGACCCCATGACGTCCCTGCATCCCTTCTACAAGGTGGGGGACCAGATCGTGGAGGCCATCAGGGCCCATCAACCGCTGTCGAAACGCGAGGCCGGGGACCAGGCCGTGGAGATGCTCCGGCGGGTGGGCATCCCCCGGCCCGACGAGCGGGCCGGGCAGTACCCCCACGAGTTCTCCGGAGGGATGCGTCAGCGGGCCATGATCGCCATGGCCCTGTCGCTCAACCCCGACCTGTTGATCGCGGACGAGCCCACCACGGCCCTGGACGTGACCGTGCAGGCTCAGATCCTGGACCTCATCTCCCGGCTGAAGGACGAGTTCGACGCCGCGGTGGTGATCATCACCCACGACCTGGGGGTGGTGGCCGAGCATGCCGACGACGTGCAGGTGATGTACGCGGGGAAGATCGCGGAGTCGGGGGCCCGCAACGACCTCTACTACCGGGCCCACCACCCGTACACCTGGGGTCTCCTGCAGTCGATCACCCGGTTGGACCAGCCCAAGGTGGAGCGGCTGCGGCCGATCCAGGGCCTGCCGCCGTCGCTGATCTTCGTACCGCCCGGGTGCGCCTTCCACCCCCGGTGCCCGTACGTCATGGACGTGTGCAAGGTGGAGGTTCCGGAGCTCCTCTCGGAGGACGGGAAGCACGCCGCCGCCTGCCACCTCCCCCGGGCGGAGAAGGAGCGGATCTTCCAGGAGGAGGTGGCGGTCAAGGCATGAGCGTTCCGGAGGTGGCCGAGCGGCCGGCGCCGGGAGCCCGGCCGGGGGTGGAGCCCCTGCTGAAGCTGGTGGGGGTGAAGAAGTACTTCCCCATCACCCGGGGGATCCTCGTCCAGCGCAAGATCGGCAACGTTCACGCCGTCGACGGCATCGACCTGGAGGTCTACCCGGGCGAGACCGTCGGGCTGGTGGGGGAGACCGGCTGCGGCAAGTCCACGGCTGCCCGGCTGATCACCAAGCTTCTCGACCCGACCGACGGGCAGATCATCTACGACGGCCATGACATCACCGGGCCGAAGCCGGTCCCTTCACCGATGCTGCTGGTCTACGCGAACGTGTTGCTGGCCGTCGCCGCCATGGTCCTCATCGTCCTCGGCGCGATCACCAGGTGGCCCGGCGGAGTGGCGGTCATGGTGTGGGCGGTCATCATCCTTCTGGCCCTGGGGCTCCTGATCGCCGCGGTCATCGGATCGATCAACAGCAGCCGGTTCCATCGGTTCCACACCAGGGTCCGAGACCTCCGACGGGAGTTCCAGATCATCTTTCAGGACCCGTATGCCTCACTGAACCCCCGGAAGACGGTGGGTTCCATCATCGGGGAGCCCTTCCGGGTCCACGGGATGCCCGGGGAGCCGCCGAAGAAGCCCAGCCGGGTGCTTCAGATCGTCGTCGGCGCCCCGGCGATTGCCACGCTCCTGTTCCTGATCGTCGACGCCGCCGGCATCGTGCAGATCCCCAATGGGCTCACGCTCCTGTTGTTCGGTCTCGCGGTCCTGGTTCCCATCCTGGCCTGGGTCGTCCGCACCCCCGTTCGGCGGGCGCAGAACCGGGTGATCAAGCCGGAGGTCGAGCGGCTCATGGAGCTGGTCGGCCTGAACCGGGAGCACTACAACCGGTTCCCACACGAGTTCTCCGGCGGACAGCGGCAGCGGATCGGTGTGGCCAGGGGCTTGGCGCTCAGGCCCCGGCTGATGGTTTGCGACGAGCCGGTGTCGGCACTGGACGTCTCCATCCAGGCGCAGATCCTCAACCTCCTGGAGGACCTTCAGGAGGAGTTCAACCTGACCTACGTGTTCATCGCCCACGACCTCTCGGTGGTCAAGCACATGAGCGACCGGGTGGCGGTGATGTACCTGGGGCGCATCGTGGAGATGGCTCCGGGCGACACGCTGTACCGGAACCCCAAGCACCCCTACACCGGCGCGCTGCTCTCGGCGGTCCCGATCCCCGACCCGGAGCTGGCGGCAGCGAGGCGCCGGATCATCCTGGAGGGGGACGTGCCGTCGCCGATCGACCCTCCGTCGGGCTGCCGGTTCCATCCTCGCTGTCCCCGGGCTCAGTTCCCCATCTGCCGGGAGGACGACCCCGAGCTCACCCCGCACCACCGTGGGCAAGTGGCCGCGTGCCACTTCCCGCTTGAAGATCGGGCCGTGATAGAGTCCACGGCCTGATGCTGATCGGCACCTTGATCGTCATCCATATCATCGCGTCACTTCTCCTGATCCTGTTCGTTTTGCTGCACGCGGGGAAGGGTGGTGGGCTGTCCGACATGTTCGGAGGCGGCGGCGGGCTGTCCGGCGGGACGGCGGTGGAGCGGAACCTCGATCGCCTCACGGTGGCCACCGCGGTGGTCTTCGCCATTACCACGTTCTATCTCGCCTGGAAGTGGGAATAGGGGGCCGCAGCCCCCATCCCGTGCTCCGCACGCTGACCTGGGCCCTGGCCGGCCTGGTGGCGTGCACCACACCGCCTTCCGAGCCGGAGAGCCCTCCGCAGGCCGGTCCGGTGTTCCCTCAGCCCGCTCCCAGCGCGGGAGGCACGCCGGCTCCAGTCTCGCTGCGGCTGGCCACGACCGCGCCGGCGAGCCTCGATCCCCGTGACCTGGACGACGCTGACTCCCTCGAGCTGGCCTCCCAGCTGTTCGACGGGCTGGTGGCCTACGACCCGGTCACCATGGCTCCGGTCCCAGCGGCGGCCTCGGGGTGGGAGGTGCTGGACGACGGAACCCGGTTCGTGTTCGAGGTTCGTCCCGCGACCTATCACGACGGCAGCCCGGTGCGGGCAGCGGACTTCGTCAACGCATGGAACCGGCTGGCCGACCCGGTGTCGGCGCGACCGTACTCGTTCCTCCTGGAGGCGGTGCAGGGGTATCAGGACTTCCAGACCAAGGCCAACGTCAGCCAGCTGACCGGGCTGGCCGCCCCCGAGGACCGGGTCCTGGAGGTGACCCTCAACCGGGCGTGGCCGGACTTCGTGTCGCTCCTCGGCCACCCGGCGCTCTCCCCAGTCCCCCCGGCGGCTTCCCAGGCCGGGTTCGGCGCGGGCCCGGTGGGGAACGGGCCGTTCCGGCTGGCCTCTCCGCTCCAGGAGGGCACCCCGATCTTCATGCAGCGATTCGATGAGTACTACGGCGTGCCCGCTCCGGTGGACCGGCTGGAGTTCCGGACGTACCAGAACCCGGATGAAGGATGGCCCGAGTTCATCGGCGGAGCTCTGGACGTGGCCCCCATCCCCGGCCCCTTGCTGAACGACGCTCGCAGCCAGTACGGCGGGCGAGGCATCGTGACCCTGGCCCGTCTCCTGTACTGCGGGTTCAACGAGTCGGACCCACGGTTCCAGGATCCCGGCCTCCGCGGAGCCGTGTCGCTGGCCATGGACCGGTCCGCTCTCGTGGAGGACGTGTACGGCGGGGTCCCCACCCCTGCCACCGCGGTCGTCCCTCCCACCATCACCGGCCACGATCCGTCGGTGTGCGCCGACCTGTGCCTCCGGGACGTGGCCCGGGCTCGGACCATGGTCCGTCAGGTGCCTCGTGAGGACCGGAGCTTCCACCTCGACTACGCGGCCTCACCGGTGGCCGATGCCTTGGCCGCCACCATCTCCGCGCAGCTCGGAGAGGCGGGGCTGACGGTCACCCCCCGGCCCCACGACGAGGCCGGGTACCGGGACGTCCTGACCTCCGGCACCCACGAGATGTTCTGCCTGGTGTGGACGGCCGACTATCCCCGGCAGCAGGCCCTGCTCGAGCCCCTCCTGCTCTCGGGATCTCCGGACAACCAGGCCGGAGTGCAGGACGCCCGGATGGACGAGCTCCTCGAGGGGGCCCGGGGGGAGCCGCGGGATCCCGCTCGGCAGGCTCTCTACGTCCAGGCAGAACGGCGAGCCCTGGTGGCCATGCACCTGGTTCCGGTGGCCTGGTTCCGTTCACACCTTGCGGCTCAGCCGTACGTGGAGGGCTTCGCCGTCGACCCCCTGGCCCGCTTCGATGCCGCGACGCTCTCGATCTCGCAGTAGGGGACGGCTTCCCTACGGAGTCGCGGTGCTCGCGGTGATCGCCGTGGCCTGTCCGTCCGGCGACTCGCCCGAGTCCCTTCCGTCCGAGCGGCCTCCGCCGGCCGGCATTGTCCGGATCGCTTATCCCGAAGAGCCGGCCACGCTGAACCCGGTGACCGAGCCATCCCCGGCAGCCCGCGACATCCTCAGGGCCGTGCTTCCTTCGTTCTTCGTGGTGGGACCCGACCTGACCTATCGCCCGTCGCTCCTGGCCGAGGAGCCGGACGTCCAAACCGAGGGCGACCGGATGACGGTCCGGTTCCGGATCCGGGAGGGGTCGTTGTGGTCGGACGGGGAGCCCATCACCGTCGACGACGTGGCCTTCACCTGGCGGGTGATGACCGCATCCGGCGTGGAGGTGGCCGACCGCGGGGGGTTCGATCACCTGGTCGACGTGGTGGAGGTCTCGCCGACCGAGGGGGAGCTGGTGCTCTCGCCGCCGCTGGCATCCTGGCGAGATCTGTTCGCCGCGGGCCGGTTCGTCTTGCCCGAGCACACGGCATCGGTCCCCGAGGACGTAAGTGGGTGGGACGAGGGACCTCCGGTGGGAGCGGGTCCCTTCCTTCTGGAGCGGTGGGAACGAGGAAGGGCCGTGATGCTGGCTGCCGATCCCACCGCCGCGGGGCCCGACCCACTGGTTGAAGGGATCGAGGTCACGTTCGTGCCCGACCCCACCACGGCCATCCAGCTGCTGAAGGCCGGGCTAGTGGACGCCGTGGCTCCCATGCTGGGGGTGTCGTGGAGCCGCCGGCTGGCCGCGATCCCCGGCGCCTCGGTCTCGGAGGCCTACGGGCCGGACCTCCTACATCTGGTGATGAACACGGAAACGCTGGCTTCCACGGAGACCCGCCGGGACATCGCCGAGGCCATCGACCGTCCTCGGTTCGTCGATGGCGTGGTGAACGAGGAGGGCCGCGTGGCGAACGGGGTCCTGGCCCCCGAACAGCCCGGAGCCGCGGCGGCCTGGTCCCTGTACGGGACGGGGACCGCCGGCTCCCTGACCGGGCGGGGGGAGCTGGACCTGGTGTACGCGCGTGGGGAGCTCATCGAGTTCCTGGCCCGCTACGTCCAGGCCGAGCTCGAGCGTGCCGGAGCGGACGTGGAGCTGGTCTCACTCGAGCCGGACGTGTTCCGAGGGACGTTCCTCCCCGCCGGGCGCTTCGACCTCGCGCTGGTGGAGGTGCGGTCGGGACCGGCGCCGGATCTCTCCGGCCTCGTGGAGACGGTCGCCCTCCAGGACCCCGAGCTGTCCTCGCTGCTCGAGGCGGTTGAGCGTGGAGAGGATGAGGCGGTGGCCGCCGCGCAGCAGCGACTGGCCGACCTCGTGCCGGTCCTGCCCCTGTACCAGCCCCAGGTGGCCGTGGCTTCCGCTCCGGGGGTGGAGGGAGTGGTGGCCAACCCCACCGTGGACGGCCCGCTGTGGAACGCCGCCGAGTGGACCAAGGCAGCCTGAAGGGACCCCCGGGAAGGGCCGCTTATAATCGAGTTCCGGTCGGAGTGGCGGAATTTGGTAGACGCGCTAGGTTGAGGGCCTAGTCCGGTTAAC
>DAITPV010000117.1:0-6571 GCA_036833435.1 Actinomycetota bacterium
GGCCAGGGTCAGGACCCGCGTGTCCCACTCCCCGACCCTGCCGAGGTACTCGATGGCGATGCTGCGCATCGGCGAGTCGGCCAGGCCGGTCAGGACCCGGCCCAGGCGCTCCGCGAGCGGCACGAACGGCCGGACCTGCTCGCTGACCTCGGCCGCGGCAACGTTGACCGCGTAGGGGACGAACTCGCCGCGGAGCGCCAGGCGGACCATCTCCGCGATGGCCAGGCCGGCCTTGTCCTGGGCCTCCCGGGTTGCCGCTCCGAGGTGGGGAGTGACGATGGCCTGGGGGAACGAGAACAACGGGTGCTCGGTGACCGGCTCGTCGGCGAACACGTCGAGGGCCACTCCCCCCAGGCGCCCGGCTTCGAGCGCCTCCACCACGGCCTGCTCGTCGATGATCCCGCCCCGGGCCGTATTGACCACCCGGGCCCCCTCCTTCATCAGGCCGAGCTCCCGGCGGCCGATCAGCCCCTCGGTTTCCGCGGTCCGAGGCAGGTGGATGGTGATGAAGTCCGCTTGCACCAGGAGGGCCCCGAGGTCGGGCATGAGCTCGATCCCCAGCGCCCGGGCCCGGTCGCGGGACACGAACGGGTCGAAGGCGATCAGGCGCATCCCGAACGACAGCGCTCGCTGCGCCACCATGGTCCCCACCCGGCCCAGCCCGATGATGCCCAGGGTCTTGCCGTGGAGCTCCACCCCCTGGAACCGCTCCCGGTCCCAGCTCCCGGACCGAAGCGACGCGTCGGCGGTGGGGATGTTGCGGGCCAGAGCGAGCAGCAGGGCCATGGTGTGCTCGGCCGCGGACAGGATGTTGCTCTGGGGCGCGTTGACCACCATCACGCCGCGCCGGGTGGCGGCCTCCACATCGACGTTGTCCAGCCCGATCCCGGCCCGGGCAATGACCTTGAGGTTCTCGCCGGCCGCGATCGCCGGAGCGTCGACCGAGGTCTGGGACCGCACCACGACGGCGGCATAGGGGCCGATGGCCTCGGCCAGGCCACCCGCGGCCAGGTCCTCGCGCATATCCACGTCGAAGTCCTGGCGGAGGAGGTCCAGTCCCCGCTCGGACAACGGCTCGGTCACCAGCACCTTCATGGCAGCGAGTATAGGACCGCCCTTGCGCCGGACCGCCTCTTGGGGGTGAGATAGGCGCCTCGACGAAAGGAGGACCGCATGCCGGTCTACATCACCCTGATCAAGTGGACGGACCAGGGCCGGTCAAAGGCAGACAGCCTTCCCGACCGGGTCCAGGAGGTGGAGAAGCGCCTGGCAGATCACGGAGCCAAGAACATCGGCAACTGGGTCACGATGGGCCAGTACGACCAGGTGGCCATCGTCGAGGCTCCGAACGACGAGACCGCGGGCAAGCTGGCCCTGATGATCGCGGGTCGAGGAAACGCCATCACCGAGACCCTGCGCGGATTCACCATGGACGAGGTCCGGGAGATGCTGAAGGGATAGCCGGCTACCGGGACCGCGCGAAGACATCCTCCGCGGCGGCTACCGCAGCGCCGCGCTTCACCGGGTACCCCATCGAATCGAGGGTGAGCTCCAGGGCCGCCAGGCACCGGACGATGTCGAACCGGTCGTAGTTGCCCAGGTGGCCGATGCGGAACACCTTGCCCTTCAACGGCCCCTGCCCGGGAGCCAGGACGATGCCGTGGTCGGCCCTGACCCTGGCCACCAGCTCGTCGCCGTCGATCCCCTCGGGCGCTCGGACGGCCGTCACCGCCCAGGCTCGCTCGGGGTGATCGCCGTCCAGGTCCAGCCCCAGGGCTCGGACGCCTTCCTTGGTGGCCTCCGACAGGGTGCGATGACGGTCGAGGACGGCCTCGGGGCCTTCGTCCAGGTACAGCCTGAGGGCCTCGCGAAGCCCCAGCATCAGGCTGATCGCCGGGGTCCACGGAGCCTCGGGGTTCGGAAGCTCGTAGGACTTCTGGTACGCCGCCCAATCGAAGTAGAAGCGCGGGTTCGAGGCCTCCCGGGTCGCTGCCCATGCCGGCTCGGACACCGACACGAACGCAAGGCCGGGGGTGGCGGACAGCGCCTTCTGCGACCCGCCGATGGCCACGTCCACGCCCCACGCGTCTCCCCGGAACGGCACCGCGCCGGCGCTGGAGATGACGTCCACCGCGAACAGCACGCCCGCTTCCTTGGCCACCTTGCCGATGGCCTCGACGTCGTTGACCACGCCGGTGGAGGTCTCGGAGTGCTGGGCCAGCACTCCCTTGGTCTGAGCTTCCGCCAGCGCCGCGGCGACATCTTCGGGCCGGACCTCTCTCCCCCACTCGTACTCGATCCGCCGGACGTCCAGGTGGAACGCTTCGGCGATCCGAGCGAACCGATCGCCGAAGTACCCGGCTACCGGAACGACGACGCGGTCGCCCGGCGAGAACAGGTTGGCGACCGCGGACTCGAGTCCTCCGGTCCCCGACGAGGTGAACACCAGGACGTCGTTCTCCGTCTCCAGCAGGGCCTTGAGCCCGGTGGTGACCTCGCGTAACAGCTGGCCGTACCCGGGGCCTCGGTGATAGACGAGCGGGCTCCCTTGAGCCAGCAGGACGGAGGGCGGAACGGGAGTGGGGCCGGGGGTCATGAGGATCTCGGGGCGTTCCGTCATCGTTCGCTCCTCCGGTCGTTCGAGCGAGCGTAGCATGGGCCCACAGACGCCCAAGACAAAGCCCCCGGCGGGAGGCCGGGGGCTTTGTCGGCGCTCGGGGGAGTCAGGCGGCCTTGCGGACCGACTGCTTCCAGATCTTGCCGGTGATCGGCTCGAACGCCTTCAGCAGGTCCAGCGAGTAGGTCCGCTGGGTCTTCACCAGACGCTCGATGAACTCCCAGTACGCCTTGGTCAGCTCCTCCGGCTTGGGGAGGGTGCGGAGGTACGACGCGCCGGGAATCTCGTTCGGGAGAACGTCACCCAACCGCTGGGCAACGGTTCCCGCACCGGTCACGATCGCCTGGTCGACCTTCTTGATCCCGTCGATCACGCGGTCGCCAACCTTGCTCACGCTCTCTGTATAGGCCATCTCTCATGACCTCCTTTCGGTGCTTAATTTACCAAACAGGCGGGTGGTCTGTCAAGCGGAGGCTGCGGAGGGGGTGTCCTGCTCTTCGGACCCTCCAAATCCCCTATATACCCCGATCAGGGCTTCCTTCTGCTCGGTGGTGAGGTGGGGGTCCAGGCGGATGGCTCGCTCCACATCCGGCTTGTCCGGGGCTTCGGGGTCCTCCCCCAGGAGGCCTGCCTTGGAGTACAGGTTCTCGGCGGACACCTGGAGGGCCTGGGAGAGACGGTTGAGCACCTTGGCGGAGGGCTTGTAGATCCCTCGCTCGATCTGGCTCAGATAGGCGTTCGAGACCTTGGCAACCCCAGCCAGCTGGCGAAGGGACATCTGGGCCAGCCGCCGCTGGGAGCGGATGAAGTCGCCGATCGTGGTTCCGCCGTTCTCTTCGTTCACGCGAAGAAGCATATCAGATGCTTGGCAGACCAAGCAGGGAGTTTTTGCCCCTTAGGGGATGGTTTTCTCCTTCTCACAGGCCGGGGAGCGGTCCTTGCCCGACCCCCCCGCGCAGGTGTCCTTGCCCGCGCCCCCGTTGAGCCTGTCGTTTCCGGAACTGCCCTTCAGCCTGTCCTTTCCGTCCTCACCGAAGACGCGGTCCTTGCCGCCTCCGCCGTTCGCGGTGTCGTTGCCTGCTCCGGCACACACCAGGTCCTTGCCGCCCTTGGCGCTGATCCGGTCGTTGCCACCGAGCGCAGCGATGACGTCCGCCCCGGAGGTGCCGGAGATGTTCTCGGCGGACTCCGTCCCGGTGAGGGTGGCCGCCTTCCCCTTGCACGTTCCGGGCGAGGGGCCTGGGGCCGGTGCCGGCACGTCCGCCACCTTGGCCACGTACGCGTCGTAGTTGCCGTTGTGGGTGGTGTCGAAGGCACCGGCGGTGGTGGGGAAATCGGTGACGTCGTCGAAGGTGCTTCCGATGGCATAGATGCCTCCCGTGCCATCCAGAGCGATCCCCTGTCCCTCGTCGTTGCCGCTACCTCCCAGGAACGTGGAGTACGTAAGGGGAGAGTTCCCTCCGGGCGACAACGCCGTCACGTATGCGTCTTGTCCTCCGTTGGCTGTCTCGTCGTGTGCACCGGTGGTGGTGGGGAAGTCCGTCGTCCCGTCGGTGGTCATCCCGGTCAGATGGGCCGCTCCCGTTCCGTCCACCGCAATTCCGCGCCCGAAGTCGTAAGCGCTGCCACCGAGAAACGTCGAATACACCAAACCGGCCCCCGCCGCGTTGAGCTTGGCCACGTACGCGTCGTAGTCGCCGTTGTGCGTCGTGTCGAAGGCGCCTGCGGTTGTCGGGAACGTCGGGGTGGCCTGCAGCGTCTCCCCGGTCACGTACGCAGCGCTCGTCCCATCCACCGCCACGGCGAATCCCTCGTCGAACTGGGCTCCACCGATGAAAGTGGAGTACGACACGGGGCCCACCCCCGATGGGCCGATCTTCGTCACGAACACGTCGGTGGACCCGTTGTGGGTCTCGTCAAACGCCCCCCCCGTGGTCGGAAAGTCGGTCACGTCATCATCCGTACTGCCGGCCACGAACGCGGCGCCCGTGGCGTCCACGGCGATCCCGGATCCGATGTCGAAACTGGAGCCACCCAGGAAAGTTGAGTAGATGAGGTCCTCGGGCCCGGTGCCTGCCGGATTGGGGTCGAGCTTGGTGACGAAGACGTCCCGATCCCCGTTGTGCGTTGGGTAGGCGGCTCCCGGGGTGGTGGGAAAGTTCGGGTCACGCGTCGACCCGGTCACGAAGGCAGCCCCCGTCCCATCGACGGCGATCTCCAGTCCCACGTCTTCCTCCGTTCCTCCGAGAAACGTGGAGTACGCCAGGGGACCCGCTCCTGAAGGAGGCACCTTGGTGACGAACACGTCGTAGCCTCCGTTGTGGGAAGTGTCGAAGGCCCCACCGGTCGCGGGAAAGGCGGGGCTGTTCGTCCGTCCGGTGACGAACGCCGCTCCGGCGCCATCCACTGCGATGCCGAATCCCTCGTCCGTGACGGCGCCACCTAGGAACGTGGAGTAGACGAGCGAGGCTCCATCGGGAGCGATCTTGGTCACGAAGACATCCTTCCCACCATTGTGCGTCGTGTCGAACGCACCTCCGGTGGTGGGGAAGTCCGTGGTCGCGTCGTCCGTTGATCCGGTGACGTACGCGGCGCCTGCGGCGTCCACATCGATGGCCAGCCCCTCCTCCTGGAGACCTCCCCCGAGGAACGTGGAGTAGGCCAGGACCACCGGGTCGATGATCAGCGGACGGGTGGGATCGTGCGGCCCCACGGCGAAGCTCACCCGGTCTCCGTGGAGGCGGTAGCCAGCCGGTATTTCGAGCCGGGACTCCCCGATCTCCTGGTAGACGACCGGATCCCGGTGAACGATCTCCCCGGCCGGCGTAGCGATCACCAGGTCATCACCCTCGATCCGCAGAGACTCCGACGACCGGAACCGCATCGAGATGGCCTGGGGATCAGCGCCCGGGGCCACCACGAAGTCGTACTCCAAGCCCTCCCCGCTCCCCCGGAAGAGCAGGTCGATCCCGGGATAGACGTCGGCGTACCGAACCCGGCCATAGGTGGGGATACCGGGCAGCCACCCCGAAGGATCCGAGCCCTTGAAGTAGTTCACCACTCCGGGAAGAGCGTCACGGCCCACGATGGGCGGCTCCGGGGCGGCACCCACCAGATCCATCTCCACGGGATGACCGGACAGGGAGAACACCGCTCCGGAGCCGGTCAAGTACGCCGTGTACCCGTCCCCTCTGGCGAGGAACCGGACCGAAGGATCGGCCTGGCCACGATTGGGCTCGAACGACAGCGGCAAGTCTCCGAAGGCCTGCGCCACGAACGTCTCGTGGTCGCTCGTTTCGACTCGCTCGGTGGCGGCGATGCCTCCGCCGAACGCGAACACGGCCACCAACGCTAGAACGGTCAGGCGAGCGATCGAGGCGGCACGGCTCACAGGAGGTCGGCCAGCGTGTCGAACAGGCGGTCCACGTCGGCCTCGCTGTTGAAGAAGTGCGGGGAGATCCGGATCCCGTCACCCCGGTGGTCGATGCACACGTCACGCTCGTACAGGGCCTCGGCGATCTTCTCCGCCTGCTCCCCCACGCCCACGTTGACCACGCCGCCGCGCCCGGCTCGCTCCCGGGGGGTCCGCACCGGGAGCCCCGCAGCATCGGCCCGCTCGATGACGTGGTCGGTGAGCACCCCTTGCCGGTCCCGGATCCGCTCCGGGGTCACCTCGCTGATGATCTCCAGCCCCCCCTGGGCGATGAACGGGATCGGCGCGGGATGGGTCCCGGTCTCCAGTCGCCGGGCTGTGGGGTGGAAGTCCAGCTCGGTCAGCCGGAAGGCGAACGGCTCCCGCTGGCTCCACCAGCCCGAGACCATCGGCTCCAGCGACGGGATCAGGTCCTTCCGGACGTACATGAACGCGAGTCCGGGGCCGCCGCACAGCCACTTCAGGACCCCGGTGGTGTAGAAGTCGCATCCCAGCGCGTGGAGATCCACGGGGACGATGCC
>DAITPV010000118.1:0-6519 GCA_036833435.1 Actinomycetota bacterium
TCGTGGGCCGATCGCGCCGGCGCGGACCTGGTGAGCCAGGCCCGGGGGGCCGATCCCGGGGCCGTCGCTCACGACGCGGTTCAGGCCGCCAGGTCCCGGGGGCGGGACGTGCTCATCGTGGACACGGCCGGGCGGCTGCACTCCCGGACCCCGCTGATGGACGAGCTCAAGAAGGTCTACCGGGTTCTGGAGAAGGCCGCGGGCAAGCCCCCGGACGAGGTCCTCCTGGTCTTGGACGCAACCACCGGCCAGAACGGCATCCCCCAGGCCAAGGCCTTCACCGAGGCGGTGGGGGTCACCGGCATCGCCCTGGCCAAGCTGGACGGCACCGCCAAGGGAGGGATCGTGCTGGCCATCCGGGAGGAGCTGGGGATCCCGGTGAAGCTGGTTGGAAAGGGAGAAGGGATCGAGGACCTGGAGCCCTTCGACCCGGAGGGCTTCGCCCGCTCGCTGGTCCTGGGCTCCTGACCGGCCCCTCCTCCTTCGCGGACTAGCCCGATCGGGCTATGGACCCCGCCTGACCTCGGGGCCACACTCTGGCTCCAGAGGAGGGGTTGCTATGAAGAGAAGGATTGCGGCCGTCCTGGCGGCCGGTGCGATGTTCCTGGCCTTCGGGCCGGGCGAGGCGGTGGCGACGAAATACAACACCAATGTCCAGGCCACCTACGACTACGGCAAGAACCTCATCTCTGGCTTGGTGTCCTCGTCTCAGTCCGGCTGCGAGGCCGATCGGAAGGTGACCCTGTACCACCAGCCCGGTGGGGACCCCGCCCAGCAGCAAAAGGCGGGCTCCGCAACGACCAAGGGCAACGGGTCGTACGAGATCACCGCCACTGTGATCCCGGTCGTCGGGGACTACTGGGAGATCGTGGCGGCGGGGGAGGTTCTGAGGGACGGCAACAAGAGCTCGAGCTTCGACGACGACCGGCAGGATCTCAAGAGGAAGAAGCGGGACCGCTGCAAGTCCGGTCGGAAGCGCATCCCGGCCTGAGCCGGCCGCGTCATCACAGGGGCCGCCACCCGGCGGCCCCTTCTGCGTTCCCTCGTAGACTGGAACGGTGTTCGAGCAGCTCACCGACCGCCTGGGCGCGGTGTTCAAGAAGCTCCGGTCGCGAGGAAAACTTCACCCCAAGCAGGTCGACTCCGCACTTAGTGACATCAGGGAGGCCCTGCTGGAGGCCGACGTGGCCACCGAGGTGGCCGACGACCTCCTGGCTCGGGTGCGAACCCGCTCGCTGTCCGAGGAGGTCATGAAGTCGCTGACCCCCGGACAGCAGGTGGCCAAGGTCGTCCGGGACGAGCTCACCGAGACCCTGGGCGGCGAGCATCGGCCGTTCGTGCTGCCGTCGGCGGCACCGGCGGTGGTCCTGCTCGCCGGTGTCCAGGGTTCGGGGAAGACCACGGCCAGCGCCAAGCTCGCGCTGCACCTGAAGACGAAGGGGCGCCGGCCGCTCCTGTGTGCCGCGGACCTCCAGCGTCCCGCCGCCGTCGAGCAGCTGGTCACCCTGGGAGGGGAGATCGGGGTGCCGGTGGTTTCGGAGGGCCGGGACCCCGTCAAGGTGGCCAAGGCGGCGTTGAAACGAGCGCAGCGCGAGAGCCACGACGTCCTCGTCGTCGACACCGCCGGACGGCTCCACGTCGACGCCGACATGATGCGGGAGATCGGACGGGTCCGCGCGGCCCTCAAGCCCCATCACGTGCTCATGGCCGCCGACGCGATGACCGGACAGGACTCCGTTCGCCAGGCCCGGGCGTTCATGGCGGAGATCGACGTGACCGGATTCGTGGTCACTAAGCTCGACGGAGATGCCAGGGGAGGGGCGGCCCTCTCGGTGACCCAGGTGACCGGCCGCCCCATTTACTTCGCCGGCACCGGTGAGAAGCCGGAGGATCTCGAGCCCTTCCATCCCGACCGGATGGCTTCCCGGATCCTGGGGATGGGCGACGTCCTCTCACTGGTCGAGAAGGCCGAGCAGACCCTGGACGAGGAGAAGGCCCGCGATGCCGCGGAGAAGATGATGCGAGCGGAGTTCACTCTCGAGGACTTCCTCACCCAGCTCCGCGAGGTGAAGAAGCTCGGCCCGCTCCAGGACCTGCTGGCCATGCTCCCGGGGGTCCCGGGAGCCGCCGGTCTCAAGGACCTGGAGGTGGACGATCGCCAGATGGGGAGGGCCGAGGCCATCATCTCCTCGATGACTCCCGGCGAGCGGCGCAACCCGGCTATCATCTCGGGGAGCCGCAGGTCCCGTGTCGCAAGGGGCAGCGGCACCTCGGTTGGTGACGTCAACGCCCTCCTGAAACAGTTCGACGAGACCAGGAAGATGATGAAGCGGCTGACCGGGGGGAAGATGAAGGTGCCCGGTCTTCCCCGGATCCCGGGCCTGTCATAGAGGAGCCAGATGGTCAAGATCAGGCTGATGCGCATGGGTGCCAGGAAGCGCCCGTTCTATCGCGTGGTGGTGGCGGACGCTCGGAGCCCCCGCGACGGCCGGTTTATCGAGAACATCGGGAAGTACCACCCACTCGAGCACCCCTCGGTCATCGTCATCGACCAGGAGCGGGCCCTCCACTGGCTGCGCAACGGTGCTCAGCCGACGCAGCCGGCCAGGGTGTTGCTCGAGAAGACCGGCGTGTGGGCCACGTTCACCGGACAGGCTCCCCCGGAGCCCGTGGCGGCGCCCGCGGGCCCGGACGAGGCCGATGCGGAGCAGCCGGCCGCACCGACCGAGGCGGCCGAGCCCGCCCCGACCGAGGAGGCCGAAGAGGGAGCGTGAAGGAGGTCCTGGAGTACGTGGCCCGGGCCATCGTCGACGAGCCCGACGCCGTCGAGGTGACGGAGGTGTCCGGCGAACGCTCCCTCATCCTTCAGCTCCGGGTCGCTCCCGATGACATGGGCAAGGTGATCGGGAAGCGAGGTCGCACCGTGCGGGCCATCCGCTCCCTGGTTCGGGCCGCCGGATCCCGTCAGGGGGTCACCACCCTCGTGGAGATCGTCGAGGGAGATCCGGTGGAAGGCTCGGGTGGCTCGGACGAGGGCTCGGAGGAGTAGCTTCCCGGCCCGGCCGGATGGCTGACCGAAGCCTCCTGGCGGTGGGTCGGGTAGCCCGGGCACACGGGATCCGGGGGGAGGTCTCGATCCAGCCCCTGAGCGAAGTGACGGAGCGATTCGAGCCCGGTTCGGTGCTTCACGGCGAGGACGGCCGGAGCTTCACGGTCCAGACCGCTCGCCCCCACCACCACCGGCTGCTGGTGAAGTTCGAAGAGATTCCGGATCGGACGGCCGCGGAGAACCTGCGGGGGACGCTGCTCCTGGTTCCCAGGGCATCGACTCCACCGATCAACGAGCCCGACCGGTTCTGGGTGCACGAGGTCGTGGGCCTGGAGGTGGTCACCGAGGAGGGCCGGTCGGTCGGCCGGATCCGCGAGGTGCTGGCCAATCCCGCGAACGACCTGTGGGTCACGGAGGACGGAACGCTCATCCCGGCGGTGCGCGAGGTGGTCACCCGGGTCGACCGCGACGGCGGCCGGGTCGTGATCCGCGACCTGGAAGGCCTGGTCGAGTAGATGCGGATCGACATCCTCACGATCTTCCCCGGGATCTTCGAGGGTCCCCTGCGAGAGAGCCTGCTGGGCAAGGCCGTGGCCGCGGGGCTCGTCGAGGTGAACGTCCACGACGTCCGGGAGCACGCCACCGACAAGCATCGCCAGGTGGATGACGAGCCGTTCGGCGGCGGGCCGGGGATGGTGATGAAGGCCGAGCCCATCGTCCGGGCGGTCGAGTCGCTCGGCGGCGGTGACAAGCGGGTCGTGCTCCTGTCACCGGC
This sequence comes from Actinomycetota bacterium, assembly GCA_036833435.1. GTDB lineage: Bacteria > Actinomycetota > UBA4738 > UBA4738 > CALAEC01 > DAITPV01. Next base: position 3,825 of record DAITPV010000118.1, read on the forward strand.
CGGACGCCGCCTGGATCAGGGCCTGGTCCGCGACCTCGCCGATGCGCCCTGGCTCGTCCTCATCGCCGGACGGTACGAGGGGGTCGACGAGCGGGTGGCCGAGGCCCTGGCGGCCGAGGAGGTGTCGATCGGCGACTACGTGCTGTCCGGAGGTGAGGTGCCGGCCCTGGTAGTCCTGGAGGCCGTCTCCCGACTGGTCCCCGGGGTGGTGGGCAAGGAGGAGTCGCTGGCCAGGGAGTCGTTCGAGGACGGCATGCTGGACCATCCTCACTACACCAGACCGCAGGAGTTCCGGGGGCTTCGGGTCCCGGAGGCGCTGACGTCTGGCGATCATGCCCGGATCGAGGAGTGGCGGCGCACGGCGGCCGAGGAGAAGACGAAGCGGAACCGGCCCGACCTGCTACGATGACCGGCGTCCCCAGGGAAATCCCATGAACAAAGTCGACCCCGTCGAGAAGCCGCGTCTGCGTGACGACGTGCCGGAGTTCCGGGCCGGTGACACCGTGAAGGTGCACGTCCGGGTCAGCGAGGCCGGCCGAGAGCGCATCCAGGTCTTCCAGGGCGTGGTCATCCGCCGGCGAGGCGGTGGGCTCCGAGAGTCCTTCACGGTCCGGAAGGTGTCCTTCGGGGTCGGCGTAGAGCGAACCTTCCCGGTCCATTCGCCCCAGATCGCCAAGATCGAGGTGGTGACCAGAGGGGACGTCCGCCGAGGCAAGCTGTACTACCTCCGCGAGCGCCGGGGGAAGCGGGCCCGGATCCGGGAGCTGCGGACCCCCCTGAGAACCACCGAGCCGCAGGCCGAGACCCCCGAGGACCAGGCCGAGCAGGACGAGGCATAGCGGATGGGCCAGCCCCGGCCCTCCGCCAGCGGCTCCCAGGACGAAGACCCTCCCGAGACCGGAACCACCACCCGGCCCGCCGGCCGCGCCTCCACCGTGCCCCTGGATCGAACCGAAGCGGCCACCGAGGAGAAGGCTGCCGAGGAGCCGGACACGGAACGCTCCACACGTTCGTCCCGCGCGAAGGAGAAGACCAAGCGAGGCGGGATCCGCGGGTTCTTCGGCGAGCTGCCCGGCCTCATCCTCATCGCCTTCATCCTGGCCCTGGTCATCAAGAGCTTCCTGGTGCAGGCGTTTTACATCCCATCCGGGTCGATGATCCCCACGCTCCGGATCGGGGACCGGGTGCTGGTGAACAAGCTGGTCTACGACTTCGGGGAGCCACAGCGGCTCGACGTCATTGTGTTCGAGAACCCCAACCTCGTCGAAGAGGACAGTGGACCGCTGGGGGCGTTCTGGGAGTGGCTGACCGAGGGCTTCGGGTTCTCCTCGGATCCCCAGAAGGACTTCATCAAGCGGGTCATCGGACTCCCCGGTGAGACCATCGAGGTCAAGGACGGGACCGTGTTCATCGACGGCGAGGCCCTGGAGGACGAGCCGTACGTCCACCGGCTCCGCGACCGGTCCGACTTCCCGCCCACCGTGGTCAAGGAGGACCACGTGTTCGTGATGGGGGACAACCGGCCGAACTCACAGGACTCCCGGTCCGCGCTCGGACAGATCCCGTACGACAAGATCGTGGGCAAGGCGTTCGTCCTGCTGTGGCCACCGTCGAGGATCGAGTGGTTGTCAGACGACTGAAGGACATCGATCACTACGAGCGCCAGCTCCGCGCTCGTGGGTTCCGGGTCCTGGCCGGCGTCGATGAGGCCGGGCGGGGGGCCCTGGCCGGACCCCTGGTGGCGGCGGCGGTGGTGCTCCCGGAGGATTTCGAGCTCGAGGGGATCGAGGACTCGAAGCTCCTGACCCGCCGGCAGCGAGAGGCGGCCGAACGACGGATCCGAGAGCGAGCGGTGGCCGTGTCCGTGTGTCGGGCCATGCCCCGGCGGATCGACCGGGCGGGCCTTCATCGCACCAACCTGGCGCTGCTCCGCCGGGCCCTGCGGGAGCTCGACGTCCGTCCGGAGTTCGTGCTGGCCGACGGGTTCCCCCTCAACCGGATCGGAGTGCCCTGCCTGTCCCTGCGCAAGGGCGACGTGGTCACCGCGTCGGTGGCCGCCGCGTCCGTGGTGGCCAAGGTGGCCAGGGACCGGGCCATGGACCGGTACCATCGCCGCTTTCCCGAGTACGGGTTCGACACGAACCGGGGCTACGGCACGGAGCGACACTGGGCGGCGCTCTGGCGCCTGGGACCCACCCCCATCCACCGCCGGTCCTTCAACCACGTCCTCAATCCGATGTCGCCGGAGGAGTACCGCCGGTGGAAGGAGGGGCATGGAGGCCGGAAAACCGGCGTGGACGTGTACCCGACACAGCCGGATCAGCCTCCCGCCTAGCTGAGGCCGGCGGCGCTAGACACCTCCGGCGCGGAGTGGCACGATTTTGGAGGTGACCAGCAGACCCGCCCCGGCGCAGCACCTGCGTGACTTGGCGCTCCTGCGTCGCGTCCGCGACCGGATCGACCGGGAGTACGCGGAGCCGCTGGACGTTGAGGCGCTCGCCCGCGGCGCCCACATGTCGGCCGGCCACCTCAGCCGCCAGTTCCGGCTCGCCTATGGCGAGTCGCCGTATAGCTACCTGATGACACGGCGCATCGAGCGGGCGATGGCGCTGCTGCGTCGTGGCGACCTCAGCGTCACCGACGTCTGCTTCGCGGTCGGCTGCTCGTCGCTGGGCACTTTCAGCACTCGCTTCAC
>DAITPV010000119.1:0-6502 GCA_036833435.1 Actinomycetota bacterium
GGGCTGAGGCCGGCGGGCCGGCGCTCATCGGCTACTACGGGCTGGTGGCCATGATGGTAGCGAGCACGTGGTTCCAGCAGCGCCAGATGCAGCGAGCGTCGGCGGGGCCCCAGGCGCAGCAGATGCAACTGATGGGGAGGATCATGCCGCTGTTCCTGGGGGTGATCTCCATCAGCATCTCGGCGGGGGTCCTGGTGTACTGGGTGACCACCAACGGATGGCAGATCGGACAGCAGTACATCATGCTTCGCAAGCAAACGGCCGAACCGGACGCACCGGCCAAGCCGGCCTCGAAGCCGGCACCGAAGAAGCCGGCCCCCAAAAAGGGGTCCGAGGGTGACGGCAAGGCCGTCGGGTCGGGCGACGGGAAGGCCCCCAGGTCGAGCGGACAGAACCGCGGAGGACGGAGTGCGGGAAGTCGAAAGAAGCGGCGGAAGCGTTGAGGAGGCCCTGGAGGCCGCCCTCGAGGAGCTCGGCGTCAGCGAACAGGAAGCCGAAGTAGAGATCGTCCAGGAGTCCCAGCGCGGGCTCCTGGGGTTCGGTGGACAGGACGCGATCGTCAAGGTCCGGGTTCGCGAGGAGGACGTCAGCGGCGAGGCACTCGAGGATCAGGCCGAGGTCGCCGAGGAGTTCGTTCGGGGGATCCTGGACCGGATGGACATTCCGGCCGAAGTGGACCATGGCCTGGTGGACGGCGTGATGTACGTGGACGTCCTGGCCGACGAGGAAGCCGAGAGCATGGGGATCCTCATCGGGCGCCACGGCCAGACCCTCGATGCGCTCCAGGAGGTCACCAGGTCCGCGGTCCAGCGGCGGACCCAGGAACGATGCCGGGTGATCGTGGACGTGGAGGACTATCGGAAGCGCCGTCGGTCCCAGCTGGTCCAACGCACCAGGGACGTGGCTCAGCGGGTCCGGCGGACGGGGAAGCCGGAGCGGTTCGAGGCCATGACTTCATACGAGAGGAAGATCGTGCACGACTCAGCCGGCGAGGTCGGCGGCGTTGAGACCAGCAGCGAAGGTGAGGAGCCCGAGCGCAGGGTGGTCATCCGCAAGAAGCGCTGAGCGTTTCACGTGAAACGCTCCCCCGAGTTTCACGTGAAACGGATCCTCCAGGACGCTGAAGCAGCCGGCATCTCCCTCAGCCGAACCGCGGCAAACAAGCTGGTCGAGTACGGGATCGTGCTCGTCGCCCGAGCCGTTCCGCTGGGTCTGATCTCCGAGGGCGATTCCTCGCGAATGTATGAGCGGCATGTTCTGGATTCACTGCGTGCAGCAGCGGTTGTCCCCGATCACGGTGCCACCGTTCTCGATCTGGGTTCGGGTGCCGGCCTCCCCGGCGTCGTGCTGGCGGTTTTGCGGCCGGCGAACGCCTTCAGCCTCCTGGAGCCCAAGTCTCGAGCGGCGGGGTTCCTGGAGCTGGCAGCGGATCAGCTCGAGCTGGAGAACGTCACCGTGATCAACCGCAGAGCAGAGGAGGTGGATGCGCAGGCCGATGTTGTGACCGCTCGGGCGTTCGGACCGGTCGGCCGGAGCTGGTCCGCGGCCGTGCCACTCCTCAGGCCCGGGGGAACGCTGGTGTACTTCGCCGGGAAGCGATTCTCCGCCGACCGTGCCCGAGCGCTGAGCGCACCCGAGCGTCCGGCTCGGGTGAATTCGGTCAGCGTGCTTGAAAACGCTCCCCCGCTGGTTATGATGTCCAGACCGGGGTGAGTCCTCTTCGTCGCCACCGTCGGCCCGGCAACCCTCCAGCCGAGGTCGAGAGTTCGCCTTCCCCAAAGGGCGCCTCTCTTCCGGGTGCCCGAGAGGCTGCCGAGGAGCTCTCCGAACCCACCTCTGAACCCCGGAGGCACGAGAACGCCCGAGTGGTGGCGGTGGCCAACCAGAAGGGCGGCGTGGGCAAGAGCACCACGGCGGTGAACCTGGGCGCGGCGCTGGGAGAGATCGGCCAGAAGGTGCTGGTCGTGGACCTCGACCCTCAGGGAAACGCCTCCACGGGCCTGGGGATCGAGCCGGCCCGGCGAACGGTGGGGATCTACCAGGTCCTCTCTCAGGGGACCCCCGCGCCCTCTGCGGTGGTGGAGACCGACGTGCCGGGCGTATGGGCCATCCCATCCACGATCGACCTGGCGGGCGCGGAGATCGAGCTGGTGAGCCAGCTGGCCAGGGAGACCAGGCTGATCAGGGCGATCGAGGCGGTGACCCCCACGTACGACTTCGTGCTCCTCGACTGCCCGCCCTCGCTGGGCTTGCTGACGGTCAACGCCCTGTCCGCTGCCGACGAGCTGATGGTGCCGATCCAGTGCGAGTACTACGCCCTGGAGGGCCTGGGGCAGCTCCTCCGCAACGTGAGGTTGATCCAACAAAGCCTCAACCCAAGGTTGAGACTCACCGGGATCGTGCTGACGATGTACAACGCTCGGACCCGCCTCTCGGAACAGGTGGTGGCTGAGGTCAGGCGGTACTTCGGGCCTCGGGTGTACGACACGATCATACCGAGGACCGTCCGGCTCTCCGAAGCGCCCGGGTTCGGCCGCCCCATCACCATGTATGACTCGCGATCGAAGGGCGCCAAGGCCTATCGGAAGCTGGCTCGGGAGTTCATGAAGCGAGAGGCCATGGAGATTCCGCTCCCGGTGGGGGAGCCCCCCACCGCCATCCGGATCGACCCGCAGGAGAACAGCGGCGGGCTCGACGAGATGTTCGAAGGAGGCGAGGAGGAGTGAGGCAGCGAGGTGGTTTGGGACGGGGCCTCTCGGCGTTGATCCCGGGAGCATCCGACGAGAGTGGGCTGATCGAGGTCCCCGTCCAGGCGGTCACTCCCAACCCCAGGCAGCCGCGGGAGGGGTTCGAGGAAGATGCTCTGGAGGCGCTGGCGAGGTCGATCCAGGAGGTGGGAGTCCTCCAGCCCATCGTGGTCCGAGCGCAGAACGGTGGGTACGAGCTGGTGGCGGGGGAGCGGCGGCTTCGAGCGGCCAAGCTGGCCGGGCTGGCCACCATCCCCGCGATCATCAGGACGACGGATGAGGCCGAATCCCTTCGGGAAGCGCTGATCGAGAACATCCACCGCCAGGACCTTGCGCCGCTGGAGACCGCGGCGGCCTTCCAGGAGCTCCAGGAGGACCTGGGAGTCTCGCAGGAGGAGCTGGCCAGGAGGCTGGGGCACTCCCGGCCGTACATCGCCAACACCATCCGCCTTCTCCAGCTGCCCGGAGACGTCCAACGCCTCTTGGCGGAGGGGGGGATCGCCGCCGGACACGCCCGGGCGCTGCTGGGATTGGAGGATCCGGAAGCCCAGCGGACCCTGGCCCTGCGGGTGGCCGCCGAGGGACTGTCGGTCCGTCAGACCGAGGAGCTCGTGCGGCGGTACACCGAGCCCTCGGGGTCGCGAGCCGACCGACCGGCCCGGGCTCGCGACGCGAAGCTGATCCAGGCCGAGGAGGTTCTGTCGGAAGCCCTGGAGACCCGAGTGACGGTCCAGCGGTCTCGCCGGAAGGGGAAGATCGTGATCGAGTTCGGCTCGAAGGCCGACATGGACCGGATCGTGCGCCTGATCGCCGGCTAGGCGAGTTCCGCTGCGTATGACGTCGTCATACCGCTGATCGGGCCGGCGGCGCCTCGGCCAGCACTTCGGAGAACAGGGCGCCCAAACGCTTGACGCCTTCTCGGATGCGGTCCTCCGGGGGATAGCAGAACGCCAGCCGGAGTCGGTCCTGGCCGGATCCGTCGGGATAGAACGCCGTTCCCGGGACGTAGGCGACCCGGTGTTCCACGGCCCGGGGAAGCAGCGCCTGGGCGTCCAGCCCCTCGGGGAGCGTGACCCACACGTAGAAGCCACCACTCGGGGTGGTCCACGTGGTCCCCGGCGGGAAGTGCTCCGGGAGAGCCTCCAGCGTGGCGTCTCGGCGGCTCCGGTACACGTCGACCATGGAGTTGAGCGAGGTCGTCCACCGCTGCCGGTCGGCCAGCCATCGCTCCGCCACCAGCATGTTGAAGTTGGAGGAGCACAGGTCCGCGGCCTCCTTGAACAGGACGAGCCGCTCGATCAACGCTGGCTCGGCGAGCACCCACCCCACGCGAATGCCGGGGCAGAACACCTTCGACAGGGTGCCCAGGTAGATGACGTTTTCCGGATCGAGGGTCCGCAGGGCCGGGGGAGAGGTCCCCTCGAACCGAAGCATCCCGTACGGGTTGTCCTCCACGATGGTGATGCCGGCCTCCCGGCACACGTTCACCAGTCGGTGACGTCGCTCGGTGGACATGGTGACTCCGGCGGGGTTGTGGAAGTTGGGACACGTGTACAGGAACCTGGGCCGAGCCCCGCCGGCCAGCGCCTCCTCGAGCGCCTCGACAATCAACCCGTCTTCGTCCATGGGGATCAGCAGGTACGTGGGCTGGAAGACGGAGAACGCCGACAGCGCTCCGACGTAGGAAGGAGCCTCGACGGCGATGAGGTCGCCGGGGTCGATGAACAGCTTGCCCACCAGGTCCAGGGCCTGCTGTGCGCCGGCAGTGACCACGATCTGCTCCGGGTCACCGGTGACCCCTTCCTCGGCCATGAGGTCGGCAAGCCGGGCCTTGAGGGCGGGCTGTCCGCTCCCGCCTCCGTACTGCAGGGCCACGGCGGCCTGAGTCTCCAACACCTCGGCCACCACCCTGAGCACCTCGTCGGAGGGAAGAGCCTGGACGAACGGCATCCCGCCGGCGAGGCTGACGACCTCGGGCCGGGAGGCCACCGCGAACAGGGCCCGGACCTCGGAAGCCTTCATGGCGTCGGTTCGGGAAGCGAACCGGGGAGTGTCCATCGACCACCATGGTACCGGGCGTACAATCCCGGCGTGGCCGAGCTTCGGCGAGCCGCTCACGCTATCGTCCTGGGCCTCGCTCTGGGGGCCGTGTTGCTTCGAGCCGGCCGCCGATCGGAACAGTCCTAGATCGCGAACATGGCCCGGCGCATCGTCGACGTGACCCTCGACAACCTCCCCGAGGCGCCCGACGAGGTGCGGGGAGCCCTGTACTGGGAGCTCGACTCCGACGACACCTCGGTGGACCCCGCGTTCGAGAAAGAGGAGTGGTTCTCTGAGGTCCTCCTGGAGTGGGGGACCTGCGGGAAGCTGGCTCTCGAAGATGGATCGGTCGGCTTCGCGGAGTACGCTCCGCCGTCGTTCTTCTCCCGCCTCGGCGAGTACCGGTGCGGGAAGGTGTCCCCCGACGCCGTGTACCTGTCCTACTGCTACGTGGTGGCCCCGCGGCGAGGGTTCGGGCTGGGGACCGAGCTGGTCCGGACCGTGGCCCGGGACCTGGTGGACCGGGGGTTCGAGGCCCTCGAGGCCATCGGCGACCACGAGGCGGATGAGGGCTGGGTTCTGCCGGCTTCGTTCCTCGGCATGAACGGGTTCCGGGTCATCCGGGAAGACGCCAGGTTCCCGTTGATGCGCCTCGATCTCCGGACCGCGGCCGAGCCGCAGCGGGCCACGGCTGCGGTGGGCGTTCCGCTCCCCGCGCCGGGACCGGCCTAGGCCGAATCGTTTCGGGCCGCCAACGCGCGCCCGGCGAAGTACCGCTCCACGGCGATGGCCACCGCCCGCATGGCTTCTCGGAGAAAGGGGTCCTCCGAGAGGAGTCGTTCCTCCTTGGGGTTGGTGACGAAGCACGGCTCCACCTGGACCGCGGGCATCCGGGTCTCGCGCAGGAGGGGGAACGACTTCGGGTGGGCCCGGCCGTCACGGAGTCCCGTGGCCGCGGTGAGCTCGTCCTGGATCAGCTCTGCCAGCGCCGCGCCGGCCATGGAGGTCGCTCCCATGGCCCCGAAGAAGTACGACGACGATCCCTCCGCTCCGGGGTCGGAGTGGCCGTTCAGATGGAGAGACACCAGGACCTCGGCCCCGGCGTCGTTGGCCCGCGCGGCTCGCTCGGAGTGGTCGGGATCCTCCTGCGGGCCTCGGAGCACGATGGGCTCGGCCCCCCGGGCCCGGAGCTCGTCCGACAGATAGCCGGCCATGGTCACCGTGACCTCCGCTTCTACGGTCCCGCCGGGACCCACCGTTCCGGGATCCTCGGGGCCGTGCCCCGGGTCAACGGCAACCCGTCGTCGTTCGAGTGATCCGGGGGAGGAGCGAAGGTCCTCGAGCTCCCGAACCGCGGCGCGTCCCGGTCCACGAGAAGGAGCCGCCAGCAGTCGGTCCAGGGAGTCGAGCGTGTTCGGCCCGGCGATGCCGTCCGACCGGAGCCCCACGTTTCGCTGGAAGTCCCGGACCGCCTGGGAGGTCTGCTCGCCGAGGATCCCGTCCTCGCGTCCGGGATCGAACCCCAGGAGGTTCAGGCGACGCTGCAGGGCCCGGACGTCGTCGCCGCGGAGGTTCGGCTGGCGGAAGTACAGGACCCGGTCGCCGAGCGAGTACCCTGCCTCCACCAGGTCTTCCCAGGTCTGCGCGCCGACCACGCCGTCGACCAGGAGCCCTCGTTCCTGCTGGAACGCTCGGACCGCTGCTTCCATGGAGCG
>DAITPV010000120.1:0-6465 GCA_036833435.1 Actinomycetota bacterium
TGCGGTGACCGGCCGAGAGCCGTTCGACGGCGATGCGCTGATGCCCACCGACATCGTGCTGCCCGTGCGGACCCTGGCGGGAACCGACCGGGTCCGGGTGATCGGCGAGAGCATGGTCCTCGGCCGCCCGACGGTGGTGGTGGAGCTCGCCTACCGCGACGCCACGCCGCTGTTCGCCTATCTGCAGGCCGGCGGGTCGTGGCGGCCGTTCTTCCCCGTGGATCGGGTCCTCGTGTCGCTGGACGCCGAGACCTGGTTCCCGCTGGCGTATGAGGTCCTGGCCGCCGCGAGCCCCGAGCGGGAGGGTTGGGCCCTTCGCAACGGCCTCCCGGTCGAGCAGCCGGGCTCCGTGCTGCTGGAAGTTGAGGCTCGGTCGCTGACCACCGATGCATTCGAGGTCCCGCCGCTGCCCGAGCTCGGCGCACCGAGGGACGAGGGGTTCCGCGACGCACCGGAGGGTCAGCTCTCCGCGCTGGCTGGGTACGAGCCGGCCACTCCCACCGAGCTCATCGGACTGCAGCCGTACCGGTTCGGAACGTTCGAAACGACCGGGCGCCCGGCCGACGAGGTCCTCCTGTCCTACAGCCGCGGGCTGGACTGGCTGAAGATCCGGCAGACCCGGACCTGGGGCCAGCCGGCGTTGTTCGGGGACGTGGGCACGCTGGCGGAGCCCGTGACCATCGGCGGTGGAGTCGGCTACTACGAACCCGCTACCGCGTCGTTGGGCCGAAGGGTGTCGATCCATGCTTCAGGGGTGGATCTGTATCTGGAGTCCAACCTGCCCAGGGATGACCTGCTGCGAGTCGCCGCGTCGCTCCCCATCCGGGGTCTGGAGGCGCCGGCGGGGTGGCTCGACCGGATCACCCTCGAAGAAGCTCGCCGCCGGGCCCCGGATCTGCTCCTCCCCGCCAGCCTCCCGGCCGGGTACCGCCTCGCGGCGATCCAACCGTCGGACGGCGGAGTGACCGTGACGTTCCGCCGGCCCGATGCCGAGCTCGATGGGGTGGGGATCCGTCTGCACCAGTCACCGGGAGACGCCCTGTCGCCGCCCCTCGAGCCGGGGGTCCTGGCCGTGGCGGTGCGGGGACAGACCGGCCGGTACTCGCCGGAGCGCGGCGAGCTGGAGTGGATCGAGGACGGGGTGTACCGATCGCTGTCGGGGACGGCGCTCGACCTGAGTGGACTGGTGGCGGTGGCCGAGTCGCTGGAGCCGGCTCCTTGAGGTGGCGGTTGCTCGCCGCCGCGCTCATGGGGGCCGTGCTGGGGGCGGGGGTGACCCTGGTTCTGCCGGTCCCCGGCCTCCAGTCGGGGCCGTCCGGCGAGCCCGATCCGCCGGCCCAGGTCCTCGGCCCCGCAGAGGTGTCAACGCTGCTGGCCTGGACCCCGGGAGGCCTGTCGCAGGAGTTCGTCGACGCGGTCGAGGGTTTGCCGTCCGTTCGCTCCGTCGCCGTGGTCCGAAGCGGGACGGTGTGGCTCGATTCATGGCGCGGCGCCGGCGAGCCGTCGAGACAGCCGCCGCGCGGGCTTCGGATGCCCACGGAAGTGGCGGCCGTCGACCCCGCCACGTATCGCACCTTCGTCCCTGCCTCCGAGCGACCGGAGATCGCCGGGCTCGATGGTGGTCACGCGTTGCTTGGCTCTACCGCTGCCACGCTTCGGGATGTCGGAGCGGGCGGCTCGCTGACGGTGGGAGCGAGGAGGCTGGCCGTCGACGGGGTCATCGAGGACGGCCTGGTGGGAGCACACGAGGTGGTGGTGTCGTACGAGACCGGCCAGGCCCTGGGAGTGACCACGCCTCGATATTTGTTGGTGGCTCCTCGAGAAGCGGCGGACCCCCGGAAGGTGGAGGCCGGACTTCGGCGAGTGGTGCCCGCGGGAACGAGGTTGAGGGTTCGAGCTCCCGGGGAAACCCCGGTGTTCCGTCAGGGTGACGCCGTGTTGCCGCCGGTTCGACTGAAGGAGCTGTTCGGGGAGTTCGCGGCGGAGCCACAGTCGGACGGAACGATCCGGATCGACCCGGCATGGGCGAGAGAGAACATCGTCGAGGCCCGAGTGCCGATCCTCCAGGGAGCCGTGGTCTGCCACCGGCTGATCGTTCCCCAGCTCAGGGCGGCGCTCCGCGAGCTGGTGCGAAAGGGCCTCGGTGATCTGATCGATCCGGGCGACTACGGCGGATGCTATTCACCGAGGTTCGCGAACTTCGACACGGGTGCCGGGTTGTCGCACCACGCCTGGGGGGTGGCCATCGACTTCAACGTTTCGAGGAACCTCCTCGGCGACCAGCCCACCCTGGACCCGCGTGTCGTCGAAGTGTTCCGGGAGGCGGGGTTCCAGTGGGGCGGCCAGTTCCTGGTCCCCGACGGGATGCACTTCGAGTTCCTCGAGTTCCCGGAGTAGCGATGGTCTGGCGGTGGCTTATCGCCGGGCTGGTCCTTGCCGCGGTGCTGGTGGGCTCCGTGTGGTTGCTCCTGGAGACGATGTCCAACGGCTGAGTGTCACCGGGTCCATCTATCGTTTCATCATGCCCGGCAAGCCCGACGAAGCGCGCCGTGAACAAGCCCGGTACCTGCGACGCCAAGGGCATTCGCTGTCGCAGATCGCTCGCATCATGGGCTTGAAGAGTGCGGGCGTGCTGGGCCGCTGGCTCAAGGGTGTCCCTCCCCCAGGGTGGACCAAGCGTCCTCGCGCCAAAGACGGCGCGCGCGAGGAAGCTCTTCGCCTCCGCCGAGAAGGCCGGTCGTACCAGGAGATCGAGAAAACCCTGCAGGTCTCGAAGAGCTCGCTTTCGCTGTGGCTCAGAGACGTACCCCTAACAGAGGCACACAGAGCAGCCCTGAATGAGCACCGACGGTCTGGCGCTCAACGCCGTGCCGACTCGATCCGGGCAGCGGCCAGTACCCGGCATCAACGCTTGAGGGATGAAGCGGCGTCCCACATTGGTTCGCTCTCTGATCGAGAGCTCTTCGTGGCAGGAGTCGTGGCCTACTGGGCCGAGGGTTCGAAGACCAAGCCCTGGGGACGGCGAAGCATGGTCAAGTTCATCAACTCCGACCCGGGGATGATCAGGCTGATCCTCAGCTGGCTTCGGCTCCTGGGCTTCTCCCTCGATGACCTCACCTTCAGGGTCCAGATTCACGAGTCGGCTGACGTGCGAGCAGCCGAGGAATTCTGGTCTCGTGTCGTGGGAATACCCACCGGCCGATTCCTCAGGGCAACGCTGAAGAGCCACAATCCGGTGACGGTCCGGAAGAACGTTGGGGACTCGTACACAGGTTGCCTGACCATCTATGTCCGTCGCAGCACTGACCTCAATAGTCGGATCGCCGGATGGTTCAAGGGAATCGAGGCCGCTCTGCACGGCGTACCATTGAGGCAACTTTCCGGGGTAGTGTAATTCGGTAGCACTTGCGGCCTTGGACCGTACAGTCCGGGTTCGAATCCCGGCCCCGGAGCGCCCTCCTCTTATCGCGAACCACTCATCGAGGCCACGGCGATCCCGGCAACGGCTGACGCTAGCTCCTCTGCGTCCTGGCCGTCCCGGGCCAGGCCCGCCACGGTGGGCCCGCTCCCGCACATCAACGCGGTCAGCGCTCCGGCCTCGAGCAACTTGCTGCGGGCTTCGCCGACATCCGGACGCCGCGCGATCACTGGCGCTTCGAGGTCGTTGAACAAGTAAGAGGCGATAGCCCTCGGCCCTCCGGCATCCAGTGCTCGGATCAGCCCCTCCGGCGAGGGGCCAGTCACCCCACCGTCCTCGTCCCACCACCCGTAGGCATCTCCCGCGGCCACGCCCTCTGTCTGAGTGATCACCACCCACCAGGTGCGCGGGGTCGGTCGGGGCTCGACGCGCTCGCCTCGACCGGCGATCAGCGCCGGCCCACCCGAGAGTAGGCCCGGAACGTCCGAGCCCACCGCCGCGGCCACGTCCAGCAGTCCCTCAACCCCCAAGCCCAGTCCCCACAGCTCGTCCAGGGCCCGCAACGTCGCCGCCGCGTCGGCGCTCCCGCCGCCCAGGCCGGCAGCCACCGGGATCCGCTTCACCAGCAACAGTCCCGCCCCCGCCGCCACCCCGCCCGCGCCGGCTAACACCTCCGCCGCGCGAAGCACCAGGTTCCCCTCGTCCCGCGGCACCTCCTGCGCGCACTCCCCCACGACCGTCAGGCTGAGGTGATCCGCGGGTCGAGCCTGCACCCCATCCGCCAGGGTGATCGGCTGGAGCAACGACTCGATGTCGTGGAACCCATCGGGGCGAGTCCCCAGCACCCGAAGGAACAGGTTGAGCTTCGCCGCGGCCGGCTCGCTGACCGCCCCCTCCTCAGCCACCCACCGTCTCCGCCAGCCGGGCGAACTCCTCCAGGCCCATCGCTTCGGCCCGGACCAACGGATCGAGCCCCGCGCGCTCCAGTGCAGCCTTCGCCTCCGGCCGTCCGAGCCCCAGCCTGACCAGCGCTCCGGCCATGGTCTTCCGCCGTTGCCTGAACCCCTCCTCGATCAACCGGAACAGCTCCTCCGGTGGCGTGTCCACCGGCGGCGGGCGACGAACCAGCCGCACGACGACCGATGCCACACCCGGCTCCGGCCAGAACACCGACGGACCGACCCGTCGGATGGCGCGCGCCTCGGCCCGGTAGGCCACCTTCAGGCTCACCGCGCCGAACCCCGGCTTCCCCGGCCCGGCCGCCAACCGCTCTCCCACCTCTCGCTGCACCATCACCACGAACTGGTCGACCGACGTGCGTTCGAGGAGATCGAGCAACACGGGGACGGCCACGTTGTACGGGAGGTTCGAAGCCATCCTCCAGGTCCCCGCTCCCAGGAGTCCCTCCCAGGCGGCCCGGGTGGCGTCCGCGTGCATCACGGTGACCGAGGAGTTCCCTCCCACGACCTCATCCAGGGCCGGGATTAGCCGAGCGTCCGTCTCCAGGGCCAGGACCTCCGCGCCAAGCTCCGCCAGCGCGGCGGTCAACGAGCCCAGCCCCGCCCCCACCTCCAGGAACCGAGTACCGGACTCCGCTCCCGCATCGCGGGCGATGGCCCGGGCTATGTTCGGATCCGCCAGGAAGTGTTGGCCCAGTGACTTCCGCGGCCGGATGCCGTGTCGTTCGGCGAGGGCGATCAGCGCGCCGCGAGGAAGCGGACCGCTACCAGGCGATGCGGACGGGGAACGTCCCCGACGAGAGGGGGGCGAGGAGGGCGAAGGCGTCGTCGGAGAGGTCGATGATCCTTCCCGGCGCGTAGGGGCCACGGTCGTTGATTACCACAGTGACCGTTCGACCATTGTCCAGGTTGGTCACCCTCACCTGCGTGCCGAACGGAAGCGTCTGATGGGCCGCCACCAGCCCGCTCCGGTGGTACCAGGTGGCCACCCCGCTCTGGGTCCGCGGAGGCCGGGTTCCCAGGAGGACCACCCGGGGCTGGGGCTCGCGGATGAGGCGGGTGTCGAGCAGCTTGCGTCCCACCGCTCGCCCATCCTCGGTTCGCACCTCATAGGTCCGCTCCTCGAGTCCGGGAGCTCCCTCCCGAGCCACCCGCTGGACCCCCTCCAACAGGTCGGCGGTCCGAACCACTCGGGTGTCATAGGGGATCTGCAGCTGCTCGGTGGCCCGGCGGATCCCCACCCGGGTCACCCGGATGTCCATCCCCCGGGCCAGCTCCGTCTCCAGGTCCGGCTCGACGCTGTCAAGGGGACCGACGTCCACGTTCAGGCTCTCGACGAGGAAACCCACCGTGGTGGCGTTGGTGATGACGTCACGGCTCTCCCCACCGACCGTCAGTCGGACGTTGAGGGCCGGCCGGTACACGATGGTGTCGCCGTCCTCGACCGTGGCGCCACGAGAGGGTTCCACGAACGATCCCTCCTCCCCGCGGAGGTTGATCTGGTCCAGGACCTCCTCCACGGTCTCGCCGACCACGTGGACCGTCCGCTCCCCATCGTCCAGGAGGAGGGTCAGCTCCTTGGCCAGCTCCACATCCACCAGCAGCCCGTCACTGAGGGCACTGTCCAAGGTGGGCGTGACCAGGTCGTGCTGATCCACCGGCACGCTCTCGGCGTCGAGGAGCTCACGAACCGTGGCGCTCATGGTGGACACCGACCGGCTCCGACCGTCGACGACCAGGGTCACGTCCTTCTGGAGCCCCGCGTACAGGACTCCCGAGAGGGCCAGGGCGGGGGCCACGACGAACACCGAGAGGAGCGCCGGAGTGCGCCGCCTCCTCTTCGGTGCTGCGTGACGCGGGCCTGTTTGGCGAGCCCGCATCGTCTCGGTTTGATAGCCGGGCACAACGCGCGGAACCCTAGCAAACCCTCAACCCGAGGTGCAAACTTCAGGGCGAACCGGCGTTCGGGTCCCCCGATAGGGGGATACCGAAGGCCCTGGCCGCGTTCGTCGCGGTCCTCCCGGCGATCACCTCGGGCTCCTCCCCCCGGGCCTCGGCGACTGCGGTCACGACGTGCCGCACGTGGTC